>NZ_CAUVXG010000036.1:41748-50019 GCF_963555885.1 Protofrankia sp. Cr2 | reverse complement strand
GGTCCGGGGCGCAGCCCTGCACCGGGGGGTCCGGGGGGTCGCCCCCCCGGCAGACATCACGACCACCGGAAAGCCGACCAACGGTCGGCGACCAGCACAAATCAGTACGTGGGCGAGGGGGGAGTTGAACCCCCACGTCCGTTAAGACACACGGACCTGAACCGTGCGCGTCTGCCATTCCGCCACTCGCCCGAGTGCGACTATCACGCTATCACGCGATCCACGCCGCCCGAGCCGTGGGCGGCGTGGGGCTGGAAGCATACGATCTCAGGGTCGGGAGAAGGCCTGGAGGAGGGGAGGTCGAGATGGGCGTGCTACAGCGCTTCGAACGCCGCCTGGGCGGCCTCGTCGAGGGTGCATTCGCCAAGGTCTTCAAGGGCGGCGTCGAACCGGTCGAGATCGCCAGTGCGCTGGCCCGGGAAACCGACGACCGGCGTGCGGTCGGTTCCAACCGTGTGCTCGTCCCCAACGAGTTCGCGGTCGAGCTCGCCGTGGGGGATTTCGCCCGACTCGCCCCTTACACCCAAGCGCTCTGCGACGAGCTGGCCGAGATGGTCCGCGAGCATGCCGCCGAGCAGCGCTACACGTTCGTCGGTCCCGTCAACGTGCGGCTCGCGGAGGCCGAGGACCTCGATGTCGGGGTGTTCCGCATTCGCAGCAGCGTGACCGCAGCCGACCCCGGCGCCGTGGCCGGTCGACGCGGCCCCGCACGCCCGCGATCGAAGACTCCGGGAACGCCGCTCCTTTTGATCTCCGTCAAGCCCGGACCGGAGAGCCGTGCCCCCGGGGAGGAGCGCGAATATCCGTTGGACAGCGAGATCACGGTCATCGGTCGCAGCGTTGAGTGTGACATACGTCTCAATGACACCGGAGTTTCCCGCCGGCACGGCGAGGTCCGGCGGATGCCGGATGGCCAGTTCGTCTACATCGACCACGGTTCGACCAACGGCAGCATCGTCAACGGCCGCGCAGCCAGCCAGGTGCGGCTCGTCGACGGCGACCAGATCGAGCTGGGCGCAACGATCCTCGCCTTCCGCCGGGAGGCCCCGCGAGACGTTGACGCGAACCGGGCCGCTCGCCGTGTTCCAGCCAGCCCACCGGGACCACCAGCCCCGTATCCCCCCGCGGCAGCCGATCCGTACGACCGGCCACCGGACCCGTACCGGGGCGAGCCCGTCCGGGGCGAGCCCCGCGGATACCCGCCCCCGCCGGCGGACCCGTACCGGGGCGACCCACGGCACGGTGGTATCCCGGCCGGCTATCCGCCCCGGCCGGCGGAGCCCTACCGGGGTGACCCGCGGCACGGCGGTACCCCGGCCGGCTATCCGCCGCCGCCAGCCGATCCGTACCGCGGGGGCGGGGGTGGCGGCCCATACCAGGACGAACCGGGACGAGGCGACCCTCGCAGGGACGGTCAGCGGGGCGGCTACCCGCCACCGCCGGAGGCATACCGGGGCGGCGGCCGACCCGAGACCGGCCAACCTGTGGGGGGGCAGCCGACCGCCCCATATGCCGATCCGTATGGTGGCGGTCCGCGCTACGACGACCCCTACGGTGGGAGGGAAGGCCAGCACCACGGTGGGACAGACCGTCTTGACCCTCGTGACCAGCGGGCTAGCCGCATGCCCGGCCCACCTCAGAGCGGGTCTGACTCGACCGTGGCCGGCCCTGGAGTTCCCGCCGGCCATCGCCCGCCATATGATCGGGGAATTCCCGAAGGCCAACGCGACCCGCGGCGCGACGTCCGACCGATTGATCCCGACGACGACATGCACGAGCAGGAGACGTACCGTCCAGATCAGCTCCCCCCCGCCGCACGCCGGAACCCGCCCCAGCGCGAGCGGCCGGCCGGGGCCGCCGCACCACCTCAGACCGATCGCGGCTGGTAGGCCGTTATGAACGGATCAGCACCCAGCGACCTGGTGCTACTCGTCGTTAAAATCAGTTTTCTGGTGCTGTTGTGGGTGTTCGTCCTCGCCGCCGTCCGGGCAGTCCGGCTGGACGTGTTCGGGCCGACAAAACGCCAACAGCAGCACCTTCAGGCGGCAGCACGCCCACCCCACCCGACACCCGCCCGCCAAGCCCCACCAGCTCGACCGCAGAGCAAGCCTCCCAGTCGACGATCGCGAACGCCGAGCAAACTTATCGTTACTAAGGGTCAACTTGCAGGGACGATGATTCCACTTGGACCGACGCCTGTCACCATCGGACGGGCGCAGGACTCAACGCTGGTCCTGGAGGACGACTTCGCCTCGGCGAGGCATGCAAGACTCGTCCCCCACGACGGCCAGTGGTTCGTCGAAGATCTGGGCTCAACCAATGGCACATACCTCGACCGCACGAAGGTGACCAGTCCCATGCCGGTACCTCTCGGCGCGCCGGTCAGGATCGGGAAAACCGTCCTGGAGCTTCACCGGTGAGCCTTAGGCTTCACTACGCCGTTCGCTCGGACGTTGGCCATGTCCGAGAAGGCAACGAGGATTCCGCCTATGCGGGCTCACGGCTGGTAGCCGTAGCCGACGGCATGGGCGGACACGCGGCCGGTGAGGTCGCCTCGTCCACCGTGATCTCACAACTTGCCGACTTGGACGCAGACGTCGGCAGCGGCGAGATTCTGCACGCGCTGGCGGACTCGGTGGACCTGGCCAACGCCGAGCTGCGCGCGATGGCCAGCGAGGATGGCTCGCTCGAAGGCATGGGCACGACGGTGACCGCGCTACTGCTGTCGGGCATCAGTCTCGGCGTGCTGCACGTCGGCGATTCACGCGCCTACCTGCTGCGCGACGGCGTCCTGCGCCAGGTGACCCATGACCACACGCTGGTCCAGGATCTGGTCGACCAGGGACGGATCACTCCCGCGCAGGCCGACACGCATCCGCAGCGGTCGTTACTGATGCGTGCCCTTGACGGGCGCGACGTCGAGCCGGACCTGTTCATCCAGGACGCGATCACCGGCGACCGGTACCTGCTGTGCACCGACGGTCTGTCCGGGGTCGTGACCGAGGTGACCATCCACGACGCGCTCCTGCTGCCCGGCCCGCAGGATGTCGTCGACCGGCTCGTCGAACTCGCGCTCAAGGGCGGCGGTCCCGACAACATCACGGTCGTCGTCGCCGACGTGGTGGAGGACGATGACGGGGGTGACAACCGCCCACTGATCGCCGGTGCCGCCGCGGAGAAGCGGATCGTGCCGGGTGCCACGGCCGCCCGGACCGGCCCGAACCCGCAGTTCCCCGACCACGAGTCACCGGCCGCCAAGGGTGCCAGGATCGGTCGGATCGGCACCCACCGTCGCGACCCGGAGCCCGAGGACGTACCCGATGCGACCTCAGCCCGACGCCATCTCCCCCGGCCGGTACTCGCCGGTCTGTGCGCCGTCGTGCTGCTCGGTGCCGCGGCACTGGGGGCCTGGTTCTACCTCCACCGGCAGTACTACGTGGGTGTGGATGTGGACAACCAGCATGTAGTGATCTTCGAAGGGGTACCCGGGAGCTTCGTCGGGATCTCCCTGCACAGCTTCAAGGAGTCCGCGGACCCCGCCATCGCGGTGAGTAACATCAAGGAGCCTCTACGCAACGATGTGACCAATGGTCACCCGGTGAACAGCCTCGACGCGGCGCGCACCTTCGTCACGAACCTCAGGAAGAACCTCAACGATGTGGCGGCGGACATCACGGGTCCGACCGCGTCGCCGTCGGTAACGGCAACACCGTCGGCAACGGCGACACCGACAGCCGCCGCGGACGCCGGCCTGACCGGGGGGACGGCCACCGGAAACCCCCAGGCCGGTTTCGGAAACGTCACCACCCCGATACCGTGCGAAACCGCATCGCTCCCCACCTGCGCCCGGTCGCTCGCCACACCAGGATGACACCCGCAGGATGACAGGTCTCCCCCCGCTCCGCGGCAAGGCGGTCGATCTCACCGGAACCTTCGCCCGGTCCCCGGTCCCGGCCGGAGCCCAGCTACCGCCCTATCGCCAGCGGGAACTGTGGTTGCTCCTGTTCGCGGGCCTGCTCGCGACGGCTGCGCTGGCAGCCGTGGTGCTGGCGATCGACGGGACCATCACCCTGTCGGTCTTCACCTACGGCTTGGGTTTCGGGGCGCTGTGGGGGCTCGCGCACCTCGCGGTACGGCGGTTCGCGCCGGCCGCCGACCCCATCCTGCTGCCGCTCGTCGCGGCCCTCAACGGTCTCGGCCTGGTCATGATCTACCGGCTGGACCTGGCCAAGGTTGCTGCCGCGGTACGGGCCGGTAAACACGTTCCGGCCGGCACCGCCCAGCTTCAGCTGGTGTGGACGCTGCTCGCCCTTGTCGTTTTCGTGCTCGTCCTAGCCGTCGTCCGGGACCATCGGACACTGTCGCGCTACGCCTACACCGCCGGTCTCGTCGGGTTGGTGTTCCTGGTGCTGCCAGCCATGCCACTGATCGGAGCGACCATCAACGGCGCCCGGCTGTGGCTGCGGATCGGCCCGTTCACCTTCCAACCCAGCGAGATCTCGAAGATCATTCTTATGATCTTCTTCGCCGGCTACCTGGTGAACAAGCGCGACGTCCTCTCGGTGGTCTCCCGCTCCTTCCTCGGGATGCACTTCCCGCGCGCCCGCGACCTCGGACCGGTCGTCGTGGCATGGTTGGCGAGCCTCGGTGTCCTGGTCGTCGAGAAGGACCTCGGGTCGTCCCTGCTGTTCTTCGGCATGTTTCTGGTCATCCTCTATGTCGCGACCGAGCGGGCGTCCTGGGTCGTGATCGGGCTTGCTCTGTTCATGCTCGGCGCGGTGCTGTCCTACCAGCTGTTCGGGCACGTCCAGGTCCGGGTGGACGGCTGGCTGCACGCGTTCGACGGTGACAACCCCACCAACAAATCGTTCCAGCTGGTACAGGGCCTGTTCGGGTTCGCGGCCGGTGGAATCACCGGTACCGGGCTCGGGCAGGGCAGCCCGCAGCGAGTTCCCTTCGCCAACACCGACTTCATCGTCGCGAGCATCGGCGAAGAACTCGGCCTTGCCGGGATCATGGCGATCCTCGTCATCTACGGACTGATCGTGACGCGTGGTCTGCGAGCCGCCGTCGGCGCCCGTGACCCGTTCGGCAAGATGTTGGCGACCGGCTTGTCCGCGTCGCTGGCCCTGCAGGTCTTCGTACAGGTCGGAGGCGTCATGCGGCTCATCCCGTTGACCGGTCTGACCCTGCCTTTCATCTCCTATGGAGGATCGTCGATCGTTTCCAACGCCGCCATCATCGCGTTGCTGCTACGGATCAGTGACTCCTACCGACGCCCCGCGCCGGTCGCGCCGGCCGCGCCGCTGTTCGACCCGACCGCGGTGGCCGACAGCCCGACGCAGGTGGTGAAGACAACATGAACGCACCCATACGCAAGGTCGCCATCGCGTGTCTGGTGTTGTTCGCCGCGCTGCTGATCAACGCCAACTGGCTGCAGGCCGGGAGCGCCGACACCCTGCGGCACAAGCCCGGCAACGCCCGTCAGATCACCGAACGGCTTGAGCGGGAGCGGGGTTCGATCGCCGTGGCCGGCGGCCAGGCCGTCGCGAGCTCCGTCCCGGTGGATGACGATTACAAGTTCCAGCGCCAGTACCCGGCCGCGAAGCTCTACTCCAACATCGTCGGCTACTACGGGCTGTACACCTCCGCGGGCCTGGAACGCTCCCAGAACGACTTCCTGTCCGGTGAGGACCAGCGGCTGTTCGTCTCCAAGGTCTCCGACCTGATAACAGGCCACGAACAGCGGGGTGGGAGCATTGTCACCACGTTGGTGCCACAGATCCAGCAGGTGGCGACCACAGCGCTCGGCAACCGCAAGGGGGCGGTGGTGGCGCTCGACCCGAGGACAGGCGAAATCCTCGCCATGGTGACCAGCCCGACCTATGACCCGACACCGCTGGCCAGCCACAACGACACGACGGCCAGTAAGGCCGCCCAAGCGCTCAACACCGACCCTGACAAGCCGCTGCTCAACCGCGCGACCCAGGAGACGTACCCGCCCGGCTCGACGTTCAAGCTGATCACTGCGGCGGCAGCCCTGGCCGCCGGTCACCAGCTCGAGGAGCGCATTGCCGCCCCCGACGAACTTCCGCTGCCGCAGAGCAGGACCGTCCTGCCGAACTTCGACGGCGAACGCTGCGGCGACGGCGTGACCGACACGCTCATCCACGCCCTGACGATCTCCTGCAACACCGCGTTCGCCAAGCTCGGCATCGACCTCGGTGACGCCGCCCTGCGGGCTCAGGCCGAGGCGTTCGGCTTCAACGCGACCGTGCCCGACTTTCCCCTGGCACAGGCACCGAGCGTGTATCCGACCGCGAAGCTCGACGGTGCGCAGACCGCGCAGTCGGCCATCGGGCAGTTCGACGACAAGGTCACGCCGCTGCAGATGGCCCAGGTGGCCGCGGCAATCGGCAACAACGGCGTCATGATGCGGCCCTACCTCGTGGCCGAGCTACTCGGCCCTGACCTGAAAGCGATCAGCCGAACCGAACCCGAGGTCTACAAACGACCGGTCAAAGCGGACATCGCCGCCAACCTGAACACCATGATGCAGAGCGTCGTCACCAGCGGCACCGGCACCAAGGCGCAGATTCCCGGGGTCGCAGTCGCAGGCAAGACCGGCACAGCCGAGCACGGCGACAACGAGCCCCCACACGCGTGGTTCATCGGTTTCGCCCCGGCAATCAACCCGACCATCGCCGTCGCAGTGATCGTCGAGGACGGCGGCGGCGAACTCGGTACCGGCGGCGTGGTGGCCGCTCCCGTGGCCCAGCAGGTCATGAAGGCCGCATTGGACGCTCGCCGGTGACAACCCCAGCGCAGCCGGGCTTCGGCGAACCGTACCCCGGTGTCGCGGCACCGGCCGGCCAGTCGGCGGCACCTGCGCCGCCGTCGCTTGTCGCGCCACCGGCAGGACCACCACCGGCGGGACCTCCACCGGTTGCTTCGGCTGCCGCGCCGGGGGCCGCATACCCCTTCGGCGGCTCACCGCTGGGCACCGTCCTGGACGGCCGGTACCTGCTGGAAGGACGGATCGCCACCGGCGGCATGGGTGAGGTGTGGCGGGGTCTCGACCAGACCCTCGGCCGTCCCGTCGCGGTCAAGCTGCTGCGTCCCGAGTACGCCAGCGACGAGTCGTTCCTCGTTCGTTTCCGCGGCGAGGCCCGGCACGCCGCCCGGGTGTCGCACCCGGGCGTGGCCTCCGTTTACGACTACGGCGAAGTCATCGTCCAAGGTGATCATCCAACCGCGTACCTGGTGATGGAGCTGGTCGAGGGCGAGCCGCTGTCCGCGCTGCTGCACCGGGAGAAACGCCTGTCCCCCGAGAAGACCCTCGACGTCCTCGGACAGGCCGCGGACGCCCTGCAGGCGGCGCACGCCCTGGGGGTGGTCCACCGCGACGTCAAGCCCGGCAACCTGCTGTTGCGTACCGACGGCGCGGTCAAGGTAACCGACTTCGGAATCGCCCGCGCGGTGGACGCCGCACCGCTGACCGCCACCGGCATCATGATGGGCACGGCGTACTACGTCTCCCCGGAGCAGGCATCCGGGCGGCCGGTGACACCGGCGAGTGACGTGTACTCCCTGGGCGTGGTCGCCTATGAGTGCCTCGCCGGCCGGCGCCCCTTCGACGACCGCAACCCGATCGTCGTCGTCATGGCGCACCAGCAGGACGAACCCCCGCCGCTGCCGCCCGACGTGCCTGAATCGGTCCGCGGGCTCGTGCAGGCCGCGATGGCGAAGGACCCGGCCCGCCGGCCGGCGTCCGCCGGCGGGTTCGGACGCACCGCCGCCGCGATCCGCCGGAGCCTGTGGAGCGCCGACGCGACCCGCCGAGGCGTCGGCCCGGGAGCCGTACCCCAGCCAGGCTCGGATGCCACCGCCAGGCGTCCCGGTCCGTCCGGTATCCGTGGCGGGCCGGACTTCGCGACGGGACAACCCGCCCGGGAGCGGCCGCCGTCGTGGACCCGTCAGCCGTCCTGGACCACCGGAACCGGGACCGGATCCGCCGAGGAGATCCGGTCCCGGTGGGATGCTCTGTCCAGCTGGAATGCGGAGCCGCCGAACGGCCGGGAGCCGCGCGACCACGGCTCCGGTCGCGCGTCGTTTCAGGGGGCCTCCGACGACGGTGCGGGCCCAGCCGGCGGCACGCCGTCCGCGCCCTGGGATGCCCGGACCCACACGCCGTCGTCCGCCGCCACCGGCAGACCGGACGTCGCGCCCTCGGACATCCACGCCTGGCAGCCGTCTCCCGCGAACCGGGCC
>NZ_CAUVXG010000036.1:0-41378 GCF_963555885.1 Protofrankia sp. Cr2 | reverse complement strand
GCGGGTGGCCGGGCAGCGGCCCGGCGGCGAGCCGACGGCGGCCGGGGTGGCTCGCCGACCGAGGGCCGACGAAAGCTGTCGCTACCCGTCCTGATTCTCCTTCTGATCGCCACTGTCGCCGTCACTGCGTTGATCACTCGGACGATCGCGGGGAGCAACGGGTCAGCCACGAGCGCACCGCCGCCGAGCTGGGCGGTGCACATGCCTCGGGCCGAGGGTGGCATCGTCACCGATGACAGCGTGACCGGGAACGACCGGAAGGGCGAGCACGGGTGGCAGGCGTGACTGAGGTGTTCGGGACCGAGCCCCGCCTGGTGGGTGAGCGCTACGAGCTGGGCGAGATCCTCGGTTACGGCGGTATGGCCGAGGTCTACCGCGGTCGCGATGTGCGGCTCGGACGCGAGGTCGCGGTCAAGACGCTGCGCGCTGATCTCGCGCGCGACGAGACCTTCCTGGCCCGGTTCCGACGCGAGGCGCAGTCGTCCGCGGCGCTCAACCATCCGGCGATCGTGTCCGTCTACGACACCGGTGAAGATCTGATCAACGGCATGACCATTCCGTACATCGTGATGGAGTACGTGGAGGGACGCACCCTGCGCGACGCGCTCCAGCGCGAAGGCCGGTTCACCGAGCGCCGGGCCATGGAGATCACCTCCGACGTGTGCGCCGCGCTCGACTACAGCCACCGGATGGGAATCATCCACCGGGATATCAAGCCCGCGAACGTGATGCTCTGCCTGGACGGCTCGGTCAAGGTGATGGACTTCGGCATCGCCCGGGCGACCACCGCCACGACATCCCACATGACGCAGACCGCCGCGGTGATCGGCACTGCCCAGTATCTGTCGCCCGAACAGGCGCGCGGGATCCGGGTGGACGCCCGCAGCGATGTGTACTCGACCGGAGTACTGCTCTACGAGCTGCTCGCCGGGCTGCCGCCGTTCCGCGGCGACTCTCCGGTCGCCGTCGCCTACCAGCACGTGCGGGAGAACCCGCAGCCGCCGTCCACCCATGACCGCGACATCACCCCCGATGCCGACGCGATCGTGTTCAAGGCGATGGAAAAGGATCCCGACCGCCGCTACTCCACCGCCGGGGAGATGCGCGACGACCTCGAACGTGCTCTTGCCGGTCGGCGTATCTACGCGCCACCGCTCATGGGCGACCAGCTCGCCACCCGAATGAACCCACCCGGGCCGCCAACGGGGACGCAGGTGATCTCCCGTGATCGTGACGCCTACTACGGGGACTCCTACGAGGACCCCTACGGCAAGACGGCCTACGGCCAGAACGCCTATGACCAGACCGGCGGCTACAACCGGGCGGGCGGCGGTGGCACCGGTCTGATCGACGGCGGCCCGGTCGACGCCGAAACACCACCCGAGTCCGAGCGGCGGTCAGCTGCCTGGAAGTACATTCTGGCCGGGCTGTCGGTGGTGGCGGTGTTCGTCGTCGTCACGTTGATGGCGACGAAGTTCCTCGGGAGCAACTCGACCGGCAACACCGCCAGCGGCACGGCGAAGATCCCGGGAGGCCTCATCGGACAATCCAAGGGCATCGCCGAGAACAACCTCACGAACGCGGGTTTCACCAACATCCGGTCGACTACCGTCCAGGACAATGCGCCGAAGGACAAGGTCACCGCGGTTGATCCACCTACGGGCACCGTCGTGGCCAAAACCGTGCAGATCACCCTCAGCGTTTCGGCCGGCCCTGGAGCGCTCACCGTGCCGCCGGTGGTCGGGCTCAGCCAGAACGAGGCGATGACCCAGCTGAAGGCAGCCGGGCTCACACCCAAGGTGATTTCCTTCACCGGTGCGGCCACTCTGAAACCGGGCTACGTCCAGTCCGCCGACCCCGATGTCGGAACATCGGTGACCGCCGGCGAGACGGTCACCATCAACGTGGTCAGCCAGCAGATCACCATCCCGGACGTGACGGGCCAACCGCTCGACGCGGCAAAGGCCACCTTGGAGGGGTACGGCCTCAAGGTGATCCAGCAGTCCAGGGTCAGTAGCCAGCCGACCGGCACCGTGGTCGCCCAGAACCCGCCCACAAGCAGTTCGGTCAACCGCACGTCGACCGTGACGCTGTATGTCGCACAGCAGCAGCAGACCGAGACCGCGACGCCGACCCAGACGCCGTCACCGACACCGTCCAGTAGTCCGTCGCCCTCCCCGAGCGCGACACCGTCGCAGTCGCCGACAAACGCGTCCCCGACATCATCGAGTACCCGGCGATTCGGGCAGCAGTAGGAACGGGCGCTACGTCAACGAGCGCTACGTCAACGAGCTCTGCGTCAGGCGAAGGCTGTCTGACGCAGAGCTTCGACCTCTGCTGACAGCGCCGGCGCCAGCGCCAGCGCCATGTCGTCCCCGCAAACCGACAGCCAACGGGCCAGCAACAGGTGGCCGCCCTGCGTCAGCACGGACTCCGGGTGGAACTGGACGCCTTCCAGCGGCAGGGTCCGATGTCGCATCGCCATGACGACACCGCTCTCGGTACGCGCGGTCACCTCGATCTCGTCCGGCAGCGTCGCGGCATCCACCGCGAGCGAGTGATAACGCGTCGCGACGAACGGTGACGGCAGGTCTGCCAGCACGCCTGTGCCGGAGTGCTGGACCACCGATGTCTTGCCGTGCAGCAGTTCGGGCGCCCGGTCGACCGTGGCCCCGAAGGCCACCCCGAGCGCCTGATGGCCCAGGCACACCCCGAGCATCGGGACGCCGGCCGCCGCACACGCGCGCACCATCGGGACGCTCACCCCGGCCGCCTCCGGCGTTCCCGGCCCGGGTGATATCAGCACCCCGGCGACACCGAGCGTGACAAGATCGTCAATGTCGACCTCGTCGTTGCGGCGGACGACGCTGTCCGCGCCGAGCTGGCCGAGGTACTGCACCAGGTTGAACACGAACGAGTCGTAGTTATCAACAACCAGGATCCGCATCTACCTGCCCCCTCCCCCTGCCCGGCACCGACCGGACGTCCCGACGGATCGCGGCGACGCCAGCCGCCCAGGACCCCATCCGATCATTATGATGTCACCCGGTCTGACGTCGCCCGACCATGACATCCCCCGACCTTAGTGGTCGGCGGTGTCGGTCTTCTCGGTATCGGCCGTCCCGGTGTCGGTCTTCTCGGCATCGGCCTTCTCCGCGTCCCGCAGCGCCCGGCGCAGGACCTTGCCAATCCCGATCTTCGGCAGCGGCTCGGTCCGAAATTCAATGATCTTGGGAACCTTGTAGGCGGACAGCTGCTCGGCTGCGTGTGCCCGCACCTCGTCGACGGTGAGCGACGCACCGGACCGCAGCACCAGAAATGCCTTGACCGTCTCGCCACGGTAGGCGTCCGGGACGCCGATCACGGCGACCTCGGCAACCTCGGGGATCGCCGACAGAACCTCCTCGATCTCGGTCGGGTAGATGTTGAATCCACCCGCGATAATGATTTCCTTCTTCCGGTCGACGATCTCGAACCAGCCCTCGGCATCCATCCGCGCGATGTCGCCGGTGAGGATCCAGCCATCCTCGGTCAGCGTCCCCTTGGTGGCCTCCGGGTTCTCCCAGTAGCCGGCGAACACCTGCGGGCCCCGCACCAGCAACTCACCGGGTTCGCCCACCGGCACTTCCCGGGTGTGGTCGTCCCGGTCGACGATTTTCGCTTCGGTGGACGGGACGGGCAGCCCGATCCATCCCGGGCGGGTCACACCTCCCAACGGACCGGCGTGGGTCAACGGTGACGTCTCAGTCATGCCGTAACCCTCGACGACCGGCATACCGGTCGCGGCCTCCCAACGCCGCTGAAGATCGGCGGGAAGTTTCATCGCGCCGGACAGGCAGCCCCGCAGCGAGGTGAGGTCGACGCTCCGCGCCCGTGGGTTGTCCAACAGGGCCTGATAAATAGGCGGAACGCCCGGAAAAAGCGTTGGGCGGTGCCTGGCGATGGCGTCGAACACCATGGTCACGTCAAACTTCGGCAGCAGGACGACGTGCGCACCGAGCACCATGCCCTGAATCATGCACAGCGTCATGCCGTATGCGTGGAACATCGGCAGCACCGCAATAATCACTTCGTGGCCGAGGCGGGCGTCGACGATCCAGGCCCGACCCTGCTCGCCATTCGCGACGAGATTTCGGTGGGTCAGCATCGCACCTTTGGCCACGCCGGTCGTTCCCGTGGTGTACAGCAGGACGGCGACGTCGGACGCTGCTGCCTGGACGGATGTGCTCACCGGCTCGGCCCGACCGGTCCTCAACACGTCCAGGAATGCATGCGCCCGGGCGTCCGCGGGCAGGTCCGTCACAATCTCGGCACGCTTGCGCCGCGCCTTGGCGATGGGTAGCCGCAGCAGCAGCTGGTCCTTTTTCGGCAAAAAGTCCGGAATCGAGGTGGAGATGACCTCCCGCACCCTGGTCCGGCCGGAGCGGCGGGCCGCCTCAACCGCCGCGTAGGTCCGGTCGAGACAGATCACGTACTCCGCTCCGCAGTCGACGAGCTGGTGGGTCAGTTCGGCCTCGGTATAGAGGGGATTCGCCTCAGCGACAATTGCGCCGAGCCGCACCACCGCCTGGAAAGCGATCACGTGCTGCGGGCAGTTCGGCAGGATCAGCCCTACCCGGTCACCCGCCCGGACGCCCAGCTTCGCAAGACCACCGGCAAATGCCCCGACCTGTTCGTCGAGGACGCTGTAGGTCGTGGTCGTACCGAAGAAGGAGATCGCCGGACTTGTCGGAAATCTGGCCACGACATTCTCGAACAACTGCCCCAACGTGATATCAGGGATCTCGACCTCGCTGGGGACACCCTCGACATACGACGAGTGCCACGGCCTGCCAGCATAGGTGGCGGCTTCAGTCATGACGGTCTCCCGCTCGGTTGTCGATCGACCTGGCATCGCGGGCACACTCCTCGTCGGTTCAGAGCGACCGGCAATAGGGGACGCGGCGTCGCGGGGCCGGGCGCTCTTACGGTTGGGCATCATTCTGGCAAGGAAACGAACGGAAAACAGCTCAGGGCGCCCGGCGACAGGGATGCGGCGGGTAGGGCGTCAGCGGAGGTGCTCTCCGCGGGGGCCGGGCAGTCGCCGGTGGGCTGTGCGCCGTCCGGCCAGCCGGCTCGGCACGGCCTCGAGGCCGTGCCCGGCCGGCTGGGCGCACGTGCAATGGCCCGTTCGGTCCGGCGTGGCCGCGGGCCTGTCTACCCTGTGGGACAGGTGGTCCGTAGTATCCCGGCCGATACCCTCGGCGAGAGATGACTCCGGCCAGCCCACGAAGGTCGTCACGGTCCCCAAGGAGCCTCGAAGTGCCCGTTTCCCGGCGTCGCAAGAAGAAGTCGACCACGTCGCCACCGCAGGTCGCCCAGGTCCGCAAGCGCAAGCCGCCGTCTCCGCCGTGGGTGGGCGCGATGATCCTGGCGCTCTTCGTGATCGGAATCATCTGGCTATTGGTCTACTACTTCTCCAACGGCAGCGTCCCCGGACTGGACAGTCTTGGCCCCTGGAACATCCTGATTGGGTTTAGTTTTGTCGTGGCTGGCCTTGGAGTGGCAACCCAGTGGCGGTAGTGCGTACTGGTAGTGCCACCAAAGAGTTCCATGGCTGTCATTCATCCCCAACAGTTGTCCACAATGTGGATATCGCGCTGCGGTGGTCCGCCGCTTGCACCTGCAATCCGCCGATCGTCACCACAGGTCACCTCTGAGTGACCATGAAGTTATCGCACGATCACTATAAAACGACCGAAAACCACTGGAAACTCACCGGGAGAGGAGCCCGGAAGCGCCGGACCGGGCTCAAGGGACAGCAGGATCGAGGGGCGCCGGTGGGAGACCGGTGGCCCCTGAACCCTCCTCGGCCCGAATCACATGCATGACCGCGTTGATGAGGGCCAGGTGAGTGAATGCCTGCGGAAAGTTTCCCAGATGCCGGCCGGTGCTCGGGTCGAGCTCCTCGGCGTAGAGATCCAGCGGGCTGGCGAAGCTCAGCAGCCGCTCGCAGTGCTGCCGCGCGGCGACCACCTCGCCGATCTCCACCAGGGCGGACACCAGCCAGTACGAGCACATGAGGAAGGCGCCCTCCTCCCCCACGAGTCCGTCGTCGGTCTCCTCGACCCGATACCGCAGGACCAGACCGTCGACCGTGAGCTCCGCGGCGATCGCGAGGACGGTGGCCCGCACGCGCGGATCCTCCGGCGGCAGGAATCCCAGCAACGGCATGAGCAGCAGCGAGGCGTCCAACGCCGTCGCGTCGTAGCACTGGGTGAACACCCCCCGCTCGTCGAGACCATGCGCGCACACGTCGGCATGGATCTCGTCGGCAACAGCAGCCCAACGGTCCGCGGTCTTCGCGTCCCCGCGCATCGCCGCCAGCCGCCGGCCCCGGTCGACGGCAACCCAGCACATCACTTTCGAGGAGGTGAAGTGCCGCAACTGCCCACGCACCTCCCAGATGCCGCAATCGGGCTCCTGCCAGTGTTCGGCTGCGGTGTCGACCAGCTTGACCAGCACCGGCCACAGGCGTTCGGACAGGTAGTCCCGTGACCGGGTATGGAGGTAGACCGAGTCGAGGATCGCACCCCAGAGATCGTGCTGACGCTGAGAGAACGCGGCATTGCCGACCCGGACCGGAAAGGCCCCCTCATAGCCGGACAGATGCCCCAGAACACGTTCATTCAACCGACTTTCACCACCGACCCCGTACATGATCTGCAGGTCGTCGCCGTTCTCGCAGACGTCCGCGATGAACGAGAAGAAGTCATTCGCCTCGGAATCGAGGCCCAGGGTGTAGAGACCCCACAGAGTGAACGTGGAGTCACGGATCCAGCTGTACCGGTAGTCCCAGTTGCGTTCACCCTGCGGCGTCTCCGGCAGCGATGTGGTGGACGCCGCGAGCAGCGCACCGGTCGGGGCGTAGGTCAGGCCCTTGAGCGCCAGCGCGCTGCGCTGCAGATGCTGACGCCACGGGTGATCCGGGAAGACGCCACGCGAGAGCCACTGCCGCCAGAACGCGGTTGTCCGGGCCACCGCCGCCACCGCCTCCGCGTAGCTACCCGGCAGGAACGGGTCGCTTGCCCGCCAGGTCAGGGCCACGAACGCGGTTCCGCCTTCGGTCAGCGTGGTGCGGGCATGCGCCCGGCGGCCGTCGAAGCCCAGGCGCAGGTCGGTACGCAGTCGCAGGGTCAGGTCGGCATGCAGCCCGGCATGGGGGTCGGTATGGCCTGACTGCGCCTCCTTCCCATTGCTCACGGTCACAGCACTGCCGTAGTCCGCAGCCTCATATGCCCAGCCTGCCGGACGGCAGCCATAGTCGAAATTCGGCTCGCACAGCAACGTCAGGTCGACCGAGCCGTGCTCGCAGCGGGCAAGCCGGAGCAGGACATGTTCGGCGTCCCAGTCAGTCGGCGTGCGCCGGTGGGTGTTGGACCGCTGCGCTGTGCGGTGCCAACGTCCGACAATCAGACAGTCGGTGACGATGAGCCAGCCGTTCGGCGTCTGCCAGGTCGTCTCAAGAATATTGGTACCCGGCAGGTAACGACGCCCAGCTGGGATCATCGTCCGGTCAGGCCCGAACCGGAAGCCGCCTGCGGACCGGTCAAGGATCGCGCCGAAGACCGACGGAGCGTCCGGCCGTGGCAGGCACATCCACTCGATGTTGCCGCTCGGCGCGACCAGAGCGGTGGTCTCACAGTCGGAGAGGAAGGCGTACTCGGCGATGGGTGGGAACGGGCTCGTACTGCCACGCCTCGTCGGTGAGGATTGCACGTTCACTCTCCTTCTCCGTCCACGCACCCCACCAGACGGGAGGCGCCGAACATCGGACAGGCCGTCATCTGACGCGACAGCAAGACAGCGGATAGTAACCGCCGTGAGGATGAGGACCGCGCAGGCCGCGCCCACGGACGGAGGCCGGGATCCCGCGCCCGACCAGGCCGGCCAGCCGGTGGTCGGGATGTACTGTGCTGGGTGACATGCGGGACGACCAATCCGGTGCCGACGAATCCGGTGCCGACGAATCCGGTGCCGACCAATCCGGTGCGTGCGGGATCATCGATGCCCACGCCTGGTCACCGCCATGGTGGCGAGTGATCTTCTACGCGACGACCGGCATGGCGGTGCTCGCGGTCGTGGCCGTCGACGCGCTCGCGTTCCGGCTTGGTTCGCTGGACGGTCCGGGCCGCCTCCTGGTGGGGATCGGCGGGGCCGGCCTGATCGTGCTGGCTGTGCGGGACGCCCTCGCCCGGCCAGCACTTCGGGTGGACGACGGTGGTATCGACCTGGTGGACGGGATCCGCCGGCTGCATCTACCCTGGGCCGCTGTCCTGCGGGTACGGGCCGACACCCTGACCCACAACCGTCGCGGCGTGCACATACGCGTTCTCACCGTCGAGACGCTCGACGGCCCCCTGCTACTGAGCCGTCGCCAGCTCGGCACCGAACCCGAACGGGTCGCCGCGGCTGTGGAGGCGGTCCGCCGCCGCCACGGCTGACACATCCGCTACACGTACGAACGCCGGCGCCAGGCGCCGGCGGCGAGCATCAGGTGCGCACCACCGGGCCTCCCTCATACCCGCGTCATACGCCTACAACCGCGGCCACAAGCAGGGCGGCGAGAACGCCGCCCACGGCAATCGCCTGCAGCCAGACCCGGCGCGGTGGGATGTAGGCGTACGCCATGCCGACCACCAGACCGGTCACGAGACCGCCGATGTGCCCCCACTTGTCGATCCCACTGATGGTGAAACTGATAACCAGATTGATGCCGACGACGACGAGGATGGCCGACGTGTCCGCCTGCAGCCGCCTGGCGATCACGTAGTACGCGGCGAAGAACCCGAACACCGCGGTGGACGCCCCGACCGAGTAGGTGCTCCAACCATTGATCAAATAGCTGAGCGTGTTACCACCGATGGCGCACACCACGAACAGCGCAAGGTAGCGCACACGGCCGAGAATCTGCTCCAGCTGGTATCCGAGCAGGTAGAGCCCGTACATGTTGAGCAGGATGTGCAGGATGTTCACGTGCAGGAACGCGGCGGTCAGTAACCGGTAGTACTCGCCGTTGACCTCCATGGCCTGCCCGCTGAGCGCAAAGTCCTGGGTGAAGGCGTGGTCGACACCGCCGCTGAGCCCCGGTAGTCCCTGCAGCACAAACGCGACCACGCACATCCCGATGAGCACCAGGGTGACCAGCCCGGGACGTCCCTGCACCGCCCGTCCGCCAAGCCGGGTGACCGGTCGCCGGGAGGAACCACCGGCGCGGCCACCGTGCGCGCCGGCATCGTCCGGGCAGTGGAACCCGACGTCCGCGGGACGCATGCAGTCGGGGCAGATCGCGCGTCCGCACCGCTGGCAGGACACGTACGTCTCGCGATCCTGGTGTCGGTAGCAGCGCGGGACGATCGGATGTTCGCTGCCGCGTCCCGGCGGGCCGCCCGCAGGCTGGGCGGCGGGCGTCCAGCCATCCGCCGGACCAGGCTGCCCGACCACGGGACGCCAACCCTCGGACTCCGATCGCCGTCCAGCCGACTGACCGGGACCGGCGGGCCCGCCTTCCGAGGCGGCGGCACCGCCGTCCGGCTCCGACCAGGGTGAGCTCATCACGCCGGCCCCGACCTCAGCCCGCGCCGGCTCAGGCCGTACGACGTTCGACGACGACCTGGCGCACCACGATGTCGGTGGCGGGGCGGTCCTGGGCACCCGTCGACGCCTTGCTGATCGCGTCCACGATCTCAGTGCCGCGCGTGACCTCACCGAAGATCGTGTGCTTGCGGTCCAGCCAGGTCGTCGACGCCACCGTGATGAAGAACTGGGAACCGTTGGTACCCGGGCCTGAGTTCGCCATCGCGAGCAGGTAGGGGCGGGAGAAACGCAGGTCCGGGTGGAACTCGTCGGCGAACTTGTAGCCTGGGCCGCCGCGGCCGCTGCCCAACGGGTCACCGCCTTGGATCATGAAATCCGGAATCACCCGGTGAAAGATCGTTCCGTCGTACAGGGGAGTCGTCTGCTTCTCGCCCGTCCGCGGGTCGGTCCACTCCCGCGTGCCGGTGGCGAGACCGACGAAGTTCGCGACCGTCTTGGGCGCGTGGTTTTCGAACAGCACAATCTCAACGTCACCCTGAGTCGTCTTCAGCGTGGCGTACAGCTCCTCGGCCATGAGCCTTCTCTTCCGTCGTGTCGGTAGTGGCTGATCGCCGGTAGCTGCGGATGTCGCACCGCGGGTCCAACGACCGCCGTGGTCTCGATACTCCGCCGATCGTATGCGTCGGGGGCACCCCAGCAGACGCCGAGAGGGCCAAAGGGCGTGCGACGATTGTCAGATCGCGCGCCCGGAGGCCGCAGTCCCCGGAGCACTATCGGGATGCACCTACATCCGCCAGAAGTGGAACAACCACCACCGTCCGCATACGTGTTGCAGCACGCGAGACTGTGGGTAGGGCCGCACAAGCAAACCGTGGCACCCGGTGGACAAGGAGAAGCTGATGAGCTCCGGACTGACGGCGAAACGTCCGCACATGGCTGAGCACATACCCCTGCGCGGGATCCCGACAGGCATCAACCGCATCGGGCGGTCCGATCGGGCCGGCCGGGTCGCTCTGATGGGAAACGTAGTTGGTCACAAGGCCGCGAACGTGAAAGACGAGCTGGCAACCGCGTCCGGCGGGGTCAGCCGACGGGTCCGCGGCGCCCGGTCGGCGGCAGAACTGTCCGCGCAACGCGCACGAGGCGCCACCGACCTCCAGCTGACGAAGGCCCGATCCCGCCGTGCCGTCAAGCGGGAGGCGAAAGCCCGCCTGCATGCGGAGGAGGCGCAGGCCGTGCTGGAGAAGCGGCTGGTCAAGGCCGAGCACCAGCTCGAGCGGGTCCACCGCCGCCGGCACCGCAGCGTCATGACCCTCGTCCTGATCGGTGCCGGAGCGGCCGCCGCAGCCGCCGTCCGGACGGCCCTGCGGCCGATAGCAACCGGCCAGCCGACCACGGGAGCGGCGCCATCTCCACCAAGCCTGAAACCCGATCGTTCGGACAAGCCTTAGTGGTCGGCAATAGGGGAGTGGATCAAGGAGCGGGGCCGGGGCACGCACCTTGATCCATACCCATGGTGCCGGGCGCTCTTACCCTCCTGGCAGATGACGGTTAGTGACCGCAGGCACAGGAAGGGCGTGATCAGAAAGGCCGACGGTGTAGGCGGCTGGAGCGTGCTCCGGCACGGCCGGGCGCACCGGGCGCACCGGGCGCACCCGCTCGTACGGTGCCCCGATCGCTGGGCGCTGGTCGGGTTCACCCTTGTTCGGCCACAGCGAGATCGCCCGTTCGGCCTGCGCCACGATCGTCAGTGACGGATTGACCCCCAGGTTGGCCGCGACCGCCGCGCCGTCCACGACATGCAGGCCGTCATATCCGAAGATTCGCTGGTACGGATCAATGACCCCGCTGGCCGGCGAATCCCCGATCGGGGCGCCGCCGAGGATATGCGCGGTCAACGGAATGTCGAAAACCTCCGTGAGCGTGCCACCGGGAAACCCGCCGATACGCCTGGCGATGCGCCTGGTCGCGTCATTGCCGGCCGGAATCCAGCTTGGGTTCGGCTCACCGTGGCCCTGTCTGCTGGTGAGTCTGGCACGGCCGAACAGACCCCGCCGTCGGGTGACGGTCAGCGAATTGTCCCGCGATTGCATGACCAGTGAAATCATGGCACGTTCCGACCATCGCCACGGCAGCGGCGCCGACAGCAGTGACAACGGATGCCGCAGCGCCGCACGCACGAACATGACCCATCGCGGCATCCGATGATCGCCGTCGGTCATGAGAGTAGCCAGCAGGGCCATCGCGTTACTACCCCGGCCGTAACGGACCGGCTCGATATGGGTGTCCGCGGCCGGGTAGAACGAGGACGTGATCGCCACCCCGCGGGTGATCCGGCTGTCCGGTCGGAATCTGGTGGCTCCGATGATTGATTCTGAATTCGTGCGGGTAAGCTCGCCGACCCGGGGCGACAGCGCCGGCAGCACGCCGGTATCCCGCATGGCGAGCAGGAGCCGAACAGTGCCGAGCACTCCACCGGCGAACACGACCTGGCCTGCATGCCACGTCCGTCGGCCCCGACGGAACCAGGCTCCTGTGCGGACCGTACTGACCTCATACCCGCCGGCAGGCAGCGGACGGACAGCGTCGACCTGAGTGTCGGGAACAACCTGGACGCCGAGCTTCTCAGCCAGGTAGAGATAATTGTAGTCAAGGGTGTTCTTAGCGTTCCAGCGACAGCCGGTCATGCATTCACCACATTCACGACAGCCGGTGCGGGTGGGCCCGACGCCACCGAAGTAGGGATCCGCGACCTCGACACCGGGCTCCTTGCCGCCGGCCCGGCCGAAAAAGACGCCCACATCCGCCAGCCGGAAGGTATGGCCGACGCCCATTTCATCGGCGACCGCCCGATATATCTCGTCGGCATGGGTGACCGTCGGGTTGGACACCATCCCGAGCATTTTTTCAGCCTGATCGTAGTAGGGCGCCAACTCGTGACGCCAGTCGGTGATATGACCCCATTGGCGGTCGGTGTAGAAGGCATCCAACGGGCGGTAGAGCGTGTTCGCGTAAACCACCGATCCACCGCCGACGGCTGCGCCGGAAAGAACCAGAACGCGGCCGAGCATGGTAATTTTCTGAAATCCGTGGCAACCTATTAGAGGTGCCCAGAGATAGCGGCGGATGTTCCAGTTCGTCCGCGGTAGAGAATCCGGGTTGAATCGCCGTCCAGCCTCCAGAACAATGACGCGATAACCCTTTTCCGCAAGCCGGAGAGCCGCGACGCTCCCACCGAAACCAGAGCCGATGACAATCACGTCGACGGCCTGCTCCTCGCTCTCACGGCACGCGGGGGTGATCCGTGCGGCCCGCTCCTCCGTCGTACTCTCCGCTTCCTTACTCTCCGCTTCCTTACTCTCCGCTTCCGTGCGCTGCGTGCCCCCGCCCGCAGCTGTGCTCGGGCGTGCCCTGGTCACCCGTGTCGCGTTGCCCCTGAACATGCCCGCTCCCGCCGCGTTTCCCGAACGCCCAGGTCCGAACGCCCAGGTCCGAACGCCCAGGTCCGAACGCCCCCCGGTATCCCATCATCGTCGCCTCAACGCCGCAGGCAACACGCCGCGGCGGGTGCGCCCTCATCCGATTAAGAGCGCCCGGCGAGCAGACCGGCTGTGCGACGAGCTACGCCGCGCCGCTGGTCCGCTCGGGATGTACGCGAGACTGCGCGGCGCCGGCGGCAGCTGCCTGCTCGATCGCCGCAAGCCCCGGCAGGCTGACGGGAGCTGTCCGTTCCGCCGCGACGGCGGACGGAGCCCCCTGCGCAGCGGCGGCCGGCACGGTGACCCATGAACGGCAGGACCGGCACAGGCACTCCGACGCAGAAGCGGGCAGATGGTCCAAACGCCGAAGCAGGTGATCCACGGGATCATCGACCCGCCCGACTCCGAGGCTCGGTCCGATGGTGTCCACCAGATGCATGGCCAGTTCCGCCGCGCTCCACAAACCGACGGTCAGAATGCGGGTGAGCTGGTCGCCGGCGACGGTGAGACTCTCCGGATCGCGCCGCATCGCACAGGCCAGCGTTGCGACGACTTGGCCGGCGGCGTCGGCAACAGTGCGCTCTGCCACAACGGGCAGGTCCGGTTCGCCCCCGCCGGCGGTAGGCACGCCAGCGGCAGGCACGCCGACGGTAGGCACGCCGACGGTAGGCGATGGTGCAACCGGTGCCGCCGCGGCGATGGGGGACCCTGATCCTTCTTGCGCTGATTCAGGGCCGGATGTAACCGCTGAAAGGTTCCCGATGACCTTCAGTGCCTTAGCCATAGCCGTACCGGTGACGCGGGACCGGCGCCGGGCGGCGGCACTCGGGCGATCCGAGGTAGGCCGTGCGCCGGCCTGACGCGGCGACGGCCCGGAGCTGTCGGGTATGCCGGCACCGACCGGGGCGGGGGCACGCCGGGCCGATCCGTCGGCGGCTGGGGCGGCTGCGGCGGTCGGCATGACTGGGGCCGGTGCGGCGGATGCGGTCGTCCGGACCGAGTCGGACATGCTCAACGCGAAACTTGCGGGTCGGCGAGCGGCCGGGCGGGCCAGGCCGATCAACCAGCCGAGGTCGCGCAACAACCGGATCTGTCGTTGCACATGGGTGCGGCTGTAACCGGTCTCGGCGGACAGCGTCACGAGTCCGGGCGAACAGACCGCGGCGGGTCCGGGCAGCAACGGGTGGACGGGTTCGCAGGTCGCCGTCACGTCCACCGCGTGGCTGGCGAGAGCCAGCGCGACGAGCTTCGCGGCACGTGGGAGACATGAACGCAGCACCGCACGCTGCCAGGCGGGGCGATCCGCCACCGGCGTCCCGGAATCGGATGTCGGAAGGAGTACCAGGGCGCCTGGGATCGCCAACTGGGTCCCGCTGTCGACGTTGGTGAGCAACGCCCGGCTGTCGTCGACCAACATTCCTCCTCCCGCGCTCGGGCTATCCGCGACCGGAACCGCGCAGCATCTACTGATAGTAGCGAACTCGCTACTTGAAGCGTTTGTTGGTGCAGTATGGGCGCCCCTGGCGACATCGCCCGAACCGCGTCCAAGCACGGTACCCCGTGGACACTGGCGATCACGCGCCCATCGGCCACCATCGACACATGAAGACAACACAGCTTCAGGATGTAGTTGTGTCATCATTGGGTAGTTGATCGGATGCTATCCGTAAAAATCCATGCTACAAGCACCTCGTAGGGGCACGCATCCCGGGCCTCCAGCTGAGGTACCAGGCTCCCACGGGGCCGCCGGGTGCGCGACAAAGACCATGATCGCGCACCCTTCAGCCCACAGGCTCCCACGGGGCCGCCGAGTGCGCGACAAAGACCATGATCGCGCACCCTTCAGCCCACAGGCTCCCACGGGGCCGCCGGGCGCGCGACAAAGACCATGATCGAATAATTACGTAGGCACCCTAAAACGTTGCATCACGTAACGAAAATGATGAGGAGACGCGGCACGGCGGGTCTGTTCGTCACCCGCGCCGGCCGGCAGCCTTGCCTGATCTATTCGGGCCAGGATGGCACTGACCCGGGCTCAGGTGACCGCCGCGGGCAAGGGTCCGACGCTCAAGGTCGAGAAGGTGCCGCTTTCGACCTATACCACCGGAGTACCCGGTCAGCGCCCCACTCGAACCGATCACCCGATGGCACGGGACAACGATGGGAAGCGGATTGCGACCGTTGGCGAGCCCAACCGCACGGAAGGCCGACGGCCGTCCGATCGCTGCGGCGATCTCGGCATAGCTACGGGTCGTACCATAGGGAATAGCTGCCACGGCCGCCCACACCGCCTGTTGGAACGGTGTGCCGACCGGATGCAGCGGTACGTCGAAGGTGACCCGGTCACCCATGAAGTATGCCTCGAGCTGCTCGATCACATCACGGAAAGCAACCGGATCGGACTCGAGACCGTCCAACCACGGCGGGCCGGCATCCGGCTCGTTCATGTGGATCGCACGCAGAGCCACGTCGTCACCGACCAGCAGCAACGGACCCAGCGGTGAAGCCATTCTGGCCTGTCGGGTGACGCCTTCCACGTAGCCTGACGCTACCTTTCCGGTACTACACAGGGAAACGATGGGGTCACAACGGCGTGCGGGTGTCGCGTTGTCTGGCCCAGCCGACCTGATCGGGAACCACCTGACCGCTGGCGGTAGCGGCGCATCAAGGCCTTCCGCTCAGGTAGTCATCGGCAAGATCACACGAGGCCGCGGCGTACCGCGTCACGCTGTCCACCGCGTCAGCCTCCGGATGCGAACCCAGCCAGGCAACCAACAACAGCCGACGGAGCATGATGAAGGTCGCCACCATCGCCTCCTCGTCGGCGGATACCGGCCGGTGCCGCCGGTAGGAGGTGAGCCAGGCATCCACCAGGTCACCAACCGTTGGTAGATGTTCGATGAACGACAGAGACGCAGCAAGATCATAAAGGTACCAGGTGAACCCACAGTCGTCGAAGTCGATGACTGTGAGCTCATCCGGCTGCCCGTTCACCAGCAGGTTCGCCAGCCGCATGTCAGCGTGGACAAGCCCGAACCGGTCCGCGCCACGACCGAACCGCTCAAGCCTGCCACGGATCTCGCGGGCGGCCCGGGTCAAGACGGCAACACCAGCCGGGTCCGCCTCTGGCGTACCGCCCCGTTCCATGCCGACGGCCGCGCGCATGCCGTCCTGCCAGCTACCCCACCGACCGTCCGCTCCCAGAGTCGTTCGCCACGTCCACTCGAACCGGGTGAAGCCGCTCGGCGGCCGCCAGACACGAGCATGGTGATGAAGCCGGGCCGCGATCTCGCCGAGTACGGCGAACCCCTGCATGAGGCCCACAACATCGGATGGCTCCGGCGACGATCCCGCCACCCAGTCGAACAGCACCGCATAGCGCGGTTGGGTGCGCAGATCCGAGCTGACTGGGTCACGCGCGGTCATGGCCACCACGCCACCATGACGGGTCGGTACGACCCGCGGCGTATCCACCACGCCGTTACGCCGAAGCGCCTGTGTCCAGAGCAGCTCGGAAGTGATCTCTTCAAGCCGATGATAGCCGGGTCGGTGCAGCCGCAACGCCCAACGACGGCCCGTTGCAGGATCCTCCACCTGGTAGGTGACGTTCTCCGAGACGCACAGGAGGCTTACGGTTGGTACAGCTCCAAGATCATAAGTGGTGAGGACCTCCTCAACCAGCGCATCCATCGGGTTTCGGTCAACCAGCACAAATCTGATCATAATCAGGCGACACCAGGCGCCAGCCTGGCCCTGGCCCTGGCCCTGGCCCTGGCCCTGGCATACGACGCGACAGAGAGCCTCCGCGGTCGCGTCCGAATCGACGGAAGTACCCAGAACCTCAGCGGCCTCAACCGCGCCGGGGGGTGGATTCTGAGCCGCCCGGCGTTGACGAATCAGGCGTCGATCTCCGCACACCGCTCATGCCTACCGCCCCTCCCCCTCCCGTGCCCACTTGTGCATCCATCCGTCGACAACCATCGTGGCATCTTCTACCTGGGCCTCCTCTGCCTCGCGATCTACGCGCCCCAGCCCCACTTCTTGATCCACATCCCTATTACCGGAAGATCTAAGTGCGTCGTCCAGATCAGCAGGCCGAGCAGCCACGCGTTCACCCGGACCGGTGACGGCGAAGGTGTCTTTCGCCACCCTGTGAATGCCGCGAGGCAGCAGCCGTCTCAGCACGATAGTGGTCCGGGCGCGACCACCGCGGAGGCTCGCGGTCATCGCCGCCAGGCGAGTACGCCCGGCGGCCGGTGAGATCCGGGCGAATATCCGGCCATCACGCCACGACTGCCTGGCGCCCCGGACGGCTCGGGCTGCGCCGGCCGTGGTGGTCAGGCCGACCGGACCCGGGATGCAGTCGGCCAGGGCGAACAGAACGTCCCACAGGGATGCCCGACCCGCGGCGTATTCCATAAGGGTGTTAGCGAGGACGACGAGTGCGGCGGCGAAGATGACCCATGCCAGCGGTCCGCCGACGATCAGTACAACGATACCCAGGACTGCGACGCTGATTTTTGCGACGCGGACGGCAGCATGCCAGAAGCGGCCGGCGCGTTCTAGCAATCCTTCCCACGAATGCCAGGATCTGTTTTTCAGGCCCGCATGCGACGCGCTCCGGATCGCGTGCACGCAGGTCTCCGCGGCATCCTCACGCATCTGCTTCGCGGTAAGAGCGAGCCGACGGGCGGCATCCAGATCATCCTGAGCGGAATCGACGGAGCTCTGCGCCAGGTCGAGTTTCGCCCGCACGGTATCGCGGTTGCGGATCGCCTGCGCCACCCCCGCCGGATCGGGCTGGGGAACGTCGGCCGGGTACACATGGGCCGCCGAGGTCAGCTCCGATACGGTCGACGCCACGGAGGTGAACGCGATGCGCGCCGGACCGATCAATGTCTGGGCATGGTCCCGGCGGGCGCGTGCGTCCCGTCCTCGGGCGAGCGCATTGTCGGCCCGCACCTGGGCCACGCCAAGATCCGGATTAAAAGCGCTCAACGCGTTCCCCGCCAGCCGATAGGAATTCGCGAGCTTCTGTAACTGCCCGGGGAACTCAGCCAACTCGTCGCGAAAGGCCGTACCCGACTGCCCCTGCCATGATATCGCAACCCAGGAGCTGGTTAACGCCGTCAGATTTTCATTGGCATGATCTACATCGGCGGCGAACTCCAGGAACTTCCGCGCCAGTTCTCGTACCGAGAACGGATCCCCCGGCGTGGGATCAGCATCCAGATCGAGAGCAGCCCAGTCCGTGGGTCGGTTCATCGAACGAACCCATGGCGACAAGAAACACGCATGTGCATCACTCCGGACCGGGTCAGGGGTCTAGCCAGCCACAAGCAGCGCGACCACAGCTCCCTTCGCGCCGCCGGAGGCCCGAAGGGGCGCCAGGCCGACAGCCAACGTGGACATCTGAAAGATAACCCGGATCCCGGTCGCGCGCACCGCTCTCACATATTCAGAATGGGACCATTTCCCGGGCCCACACTAAATGGTCGTAACAGATTCGTACCGGTCAGCGAAGGATGCCGGTGTGGCCGAGGGAGTAACGACCCGGCTGGGGCCAGACACAGACGCCGTGTGGACCCGGACCGACCCTGATCCGGGCGAGCAGGTTGCCGTCCTTCGTCGAGATCGCGTAGACCTCGCTGTTGTAACGGCCGGCCAGCCACAGGACCGACCCGTCGGCTGACACCCCGCCCATGTCAGGACTACCCCCACCGCGGATCGGCCACGTGGTCCGAACCTGGCGGGTCGTGAAGTCCACGACGGAGACGGAGCCCTCACCGCGGTTCGACACGTACATCACGGTTGCGTCCCGACTCGGATACAGGCCATGAGCGCCCCTACCGGTCGGCAAAAATCCGATCTTGGTGAAGCGAACCGGATCCACGAGATGGAGACCATTGGTCATCATGTCAGCCACGTAGAGGACCTCTCCGCGTGGATCGAGCTTGATGTCCTGCGGCATACCCCCGATAGTCAGGTACCCGATGACAGTCGGTCCGCGAAGGTCAATCTTGACGAGCTTGCCGGAGAACTCGCAGGTGGCGACAAGAAACGAATCGTCAGCGGCGAAGTCGATGTGGTCGACACCGGGGCAGTCGACCTTCAACTGCGTGCGCAGCTGCCAGGTGTGCGGATCGTAGAAGTCCAGTCGTTCCAGTGCCTCGGCGACGACCACCGCGTACTTCCCGTCCGGGGTGAAGTACATGTTGTAGGGATCGGCAACGGGAATATTCGACCCATTGATCTTCCCGGTGGTCGGGTCGATCGGGGTCAGGCTGTTTCCGTCGTTGTTGGTGACGTACAGGGTTGACAAATCCCAGGATGGGACGATGTGCTGGGGACGAGCACCGGTCACGTAGTGATCAATCACCGTGAAAGTCGCCGGATCGATCACATCAACGGTATTGCTGTCGCTGTTCGGAACGTAGACGAGCGTCCTGGCATTGCGGACGGCTGGGCTGAACTGGTTTGCCCCGTCGAACGCGTAGACGTTCCGCGGCGACGCCGGCGGGGTTTCGACCGGAGACGACGGTGCTGCGCCTGGCGGCACCGTGGCCGGGGACGCCGGGGACGCCGGGGACCCGAGCGCCGGCGCGCTTGGCTGACCGGACGGCGACTTAGACGAAGCCACACCGCTGCCACATCCAGCCAACAGGGGAGCGCACACGGCGGTGAACAACACGAGGCGAGACAACCGCTGTGATCGATTCCCGCGAGATATGTGCACAGATCTACTCCGAGTCCCGACGGGCGACAACGACACCGAAGGGTAACAGTATGCACACCACGTGAATGCAAGTGGCGGTGGGGACGCGAGGTGGGTCCGATCGATCACGGACGCATCCGATCGGGTCACGATCAGTCCAGGTCGCAGCGAATACGGGCAGCGATCAGATCGTCACAGATATCAACGTCTGAAATGATGCGAAATGATCCCTATGAACGGTTCTTTCCCTGATATCTCGTCAACCGAGTATGAAATATCCTCGGATCGACGAGAAAGAGGCATGGATGACCATCTTGGGCCTGTTGGCCGGCGCTCTGACGACCGGGTGCTGGTTGCCGCAGCTGTTCCGGTCCTGGCGGACCCGCTCCGTGCGGGACATCTCCTGGATCTATCTCGGGATTCTCGGGCTCGGCGTGAGTCTGTGGCTGGGCTACGGTCTCCTCAACGGCGACATGGCGATCATCCTCGCGAACGCGGCGACTGCCGGGGCCATCGCCCTCCTCGCCGGCCTGAAAGCCTCGTTCGACCGCACATCCGGGGAGCCCGCGCCGTAGGGCCGCGCGGTGGAGTGCAGGACGACAGGCACGCCGCTCCCGCACCCAGCCACGACGCACCGTCACCTCCTCGCACATACGGTGACCCCGGCCACGCCACGAGGACGGCCCGTCCGGGCCAAAACCGTTGATATCGGGCTGCGGCCTTCGTGACGTGCAGGTTCGGCCATTGACTCTCACAATTCCTCGATCGAGTAGTCGCCTGTCGTTCCATCCTGTGTCGCTTCGTGGCCATGTCAACCTGCCAGCGTGCGGATTCGGCATTCCAAGGAGGGACACATGCCCATGTCTGTCAGTCGTCGTCAGGCGATCGTCGGTACTGGAACGGCGAGCCTCGGATTCGTCCTGTCCGGAGCGGTCGGCTCGGTCTTCAGCGGAACCGCGTCGGCCGCCGAGCCGTTCCACTTCCACGGCTACGGGGAACTCGTCCCCGACCCGGCGAAGATCGTCGACCTTCCCGCAGGATTCACCTACACAGTTGTCTCCCGCGCCGGCGTGGACACGCTGCCGACCGGGGAGAAGCTTCCGGGCGCACCGGATGGCACATTCGCCTTCCCCGGCAAGAAGAACAACCACAGCATTCTGGTTCGCAACCACGAGCTTTCCCCGGGCGCGGCGAACCCGGTACCGCACCTGCCAGGACTGGAGTACGACCCGGGTGCGGCCGGCGGAACCACCACGGTCGTTCTCGACGGTGACAAGCTGATCTCACAGGTGGCGAGTCTCGCGGGTACGGTCCGCAACTGCGCCGGCGGCAACACCCCGTGGGGGACCTGGCTGTCGTGCGAGGAGACCGAACTGACCCCGGCCACCAACGCACGCCTGACCAAGAACCACGGCTACGTCTTCGAGGTCGACCCCTACGGGCGCCTGCACGACACCGAAGCCGTCCCGCTGAAGGCACTCGGGCGTTACCCGCACGAAGCGATCGCCGTCGATCCCAAGACCGGCATTCTTTACCTCACCGAGGACGCGGGCTCGCCGTACGGGCTGCTCTACCGCTTCCTGCCGGCCAAGCCGCTGGGAGGCCCGGGAAGCCTTCGGGCCGGTGGGAAGCTGCAGGCGCTCAAGGCCGCCGGCGCGTCCGATCTATCGGTGTTCACCGAGCTCGGCACCACGCTCGCGGTGACCTGGGTGGACGTACCGGACCCGGACGCGACAACCACGTCGGTCCGCAAGCAGTTCGCCGACGGGGCGGTCACCCACGTACCCAAGGCCGAGGGAATCTTCTGGGACCGGACGAGGGCCTACATCGTCTCCAGCTACGCCAAGGCCGGGTCCGCGGCGGCCGGTGTGCACGAGGGCCAGGTCTGGGAGTTCAACCCACGCAAGTCCACGATCGAGCTGGTGGTCCGGATTGCTCCGGGCGGCCGCTTCGACGGTCCCGACAACATCACCGTTTCGCCCTACGGCGGTACGATCGTCCTGTGTGAGGACGGTGACGGCGAGAACTACCTGATCGTCGTGGGTGACGACGGTACCCCGTACCCGTTGGCGCGTAACGCCGCCAGCGACAGCGAATGGGCCGGCGCGACCTTCTCCCCGGATAGCAAGTGGCTGTATGCCAACATCCAGGGTGATGGGCTGACCGTCGCGATCACCGGCCCGTGGCGACGCAAGTAGTAAGCCGCAACGAGCCCTGACGTTTGTCCGAGACGTTGTCGCGCCTGCCGCAACCGGCACGGCAACGTCTCGGCAATGCACCGGCAATGCACCGGACCAGATCCCCGACCTGCCGAACGCCATCAACAGTGTAAGAATTGTCTCTCTCATGTGCATATGGGTGCGGTTCCGGCACGGCGGTCCGGCAAGATCCGTTCTGTGACAACCGCCGTGGTCCCGGGCCGTGAGTTCGCCGCTGTGTTCCCGCACCGATACGCCGTCGTGGACGTCGAAACCTCGGGCTTGTCACCGCGTGTGCACCGGGTCCTGTCGGTGGCCGTTGTCCACGTTGCCACGGACGGTACGGTCGAAGGCAGCTGGTCGACCTTGCTCGATCCGGGTTGCGACCCTGGACCGGTTCACATTCACGGCCTCACCCGTGAGCGACTCGCCGGCAGCCCGACGTTCGACCAGATCGTCGATCCGCTGGTGTCCATGCTCGCCGGGCGGGTGTTCGTCGCCCACAACGCGATGTTCGACTGGCAGATGATCGCGGCCGAGGCGCGGCGGTTCGACCTGCGCCTGCCGATCGATCGACGACTGTGTACGCGGGTTCTCGCCCGCCAGCTCAACCTCGAACTGCCCGATCTGAAACTGGCGACCCTCGCGGCCCACTGGGGCGTACCCCAACGTCGGGCGCATGAGGCCGACGATGACGCCGCCGTGCTCGCCACGCTGCTGCCTGAGCTCCTGCGCCTCGCCGCCAACCGGGGCGTGGACCTACCGCTGGTGACATGCGACGCCGAGGTGGCGGCACCGGCACCTGATATCGGACGGCGGGCAGCACAGCCGGCACGTCTGCCTCGGCCTGAACTCCCGAAGAACCGGGCGACGGAGACCACCGGCATATAATCTTCGTCTTCCGACCCACCCCTCTGTACTTCTATTTCGGGCTGACACGCCCGCCATGTCGATCCGCGGGAAAGAATATCCCGCGACGGATTCGTTCTCATACGCGGTGACTATCATATGGTCCCGCGGTTGATACGGCGTCGCCCGCCACCAGGTGAAGCAGCGTCCACGGGTGGGTGGCCCGCACCACCGGACCACCGCGCCACCGGACCCCTGACCGAGCCTGAGATCATCTCGATGTTCGACGAGGCCGTTGCGTTCTGGCGGGGCTGGGGCACGCCCCTGCTGCCAAGCGCTCCTAACGATGTGAATCTGATGCTCCTACCACAACACCAGATTCACATCGTTCCCGAAGAGCGCCCGGTACCCCGGCTCCGTCGGTCGACACCCAACACCTCCGGTGCCTCCCTCCGGTGCCGCACCTCGCGATCTACCCGCCCCAGCCCCGCTCCTTGACCCGCGCCCCTCTTGTCGGGCGCTCTTAGCCATCAATACAATTCTTTACGTAGCAGACTACGCAGATTTTGCGATCGTAGCATACGGTCCGTCAATATTTCATCGCCTAAAGTTATTCGCACCGTACAGATGCACGTGCGGATGCCCGTGCTATATCCTTCGCACGAAGTACGTGCATTTGCACGGCCTGAGAGCCCGTTTTGAATCTTGGGTTCGGACAGCGAGCCGCGTCCAGGTGGTTCCCGGCAAGGCGGAAGGCGAGCAGGGTCCTACGGCAGTGCGAAGCGGTGTCGTAGGGGCGGGCGATACCGGATGAGTTGTATCGGTTTGGCCGACAACGCAGCCGGAGGCCGGCTGGGCGTGGATCACCAGAACAGAAGATTCAAAACAGGCTCTGAGGCTCCTGCAAAGCGGGAGGGGGTGGGCTCAGCCGTCGGTCCGTTCACGCGCCCGGAAACGGACGTGACCCTGGGTCCGCATGGACGCGAATCCAGCCAGACGCCCGGGACCGCGAAGCGCCGCAATGCGGCCCCTCAAGCCCCGTCCACCGACGAAAACACAATTACAACCATCACTTAGCACCCAAACGACAAAAAACACAAACAGCCAATGGCGACACAATTGCCACCTTCTCGTGTCGCCGGCGGCCTCGTGAATCTAGGGAGAGTACGTTGCAGGAGATCTACAATGGAATGTCTGCGACCGCGCTGCCGCAGGTCACCTGGCAGAAGAGCCAGCGGAGTAACTCACAGGGAAACTGCGTGGAGATGGCCCGACTGTCATCGGACACCGTGGCGGTCCGCAACTCCAGGCATCCGGAAGGGCCCGCACTGATCTACACCCGCGACGAGATCGAAGCCCTCGTCCTCGGGGCCAAGGACGGTGACTTCGACAACCTCTTCCAATAGAAACCTCGACTGAACCTGAGGCAGCCGGGGCGCTTCGCGTCTCCCGGGGCGCGAAGAACCGCACGGTGGTGCTATCCACCGTGCCTGAGCCTGTTTTGAATCTTCTGTCCGGGCGAGCCGCCCGAACCCAAGATTCAAAACAGGCTCTCAGGTCTGACTGAGGATCCGGCTGATGACGTCAGCGGTGCTGGCCGGAGGCAGACTGTCGAGACAGAGGCGGTTCATGGCCTCCATGTAACGGTCGACGTCCTCGCGCTTGTCCAGATAGATGGCACCGCCGAGCTGTTCCAGGTAAACTATGTCCGGCAGATCCTCTTCGGGAAAGCGCAGAATGCTGAACGCGCCACCTTCAGCGGCATGGACGCCGAAGAGGAACGGCATGATCTGAAAAGTGAGATTCGGCCGCTCCATGAGCGTCGCGAGGTACTCGAGCTGAGCACGCATCACCTTGGGCCCACCTATCGGCCGCCGAAGTGCGGCCTCATCCACGACCACCCATAACCGAGGATGATCTGGCCGCATCAGCAGTCTCTGCCGATTCATCCGTACACTGATCCGACGCTCGACGGCCTTGGCAGTCAGCCCCTTATGACCCTGAGTCATAATGGCGCGAGCGTAGTCCTCGGTCTGGAGCAGGCCCGGAATGAACTGGACCTCGTAGGTGCGGATCAGCGCCGCGGCCTCCTCCAGCCCGATGTAGGGCTGGAACCAACCTGGCAGAACATCGGTGTAGTTGTGCCACCACCCAGGCTGGTTGGCCTCACGGACCAGCGATAACAACGGCGCCCGTTCGTCCTCATCCGTGACACCGTAGAGGGTCAGCAGATCAGCCACGTCGCGTTCCTTGAAGCTGACCCGTCCCAACTCCAGGCGACTGATCTTCGATTCAGACGCCCGGATGCTGTATCCCGCGTCCTCGCGGCTGATACCTCTGTCCTCACGTAGCCGGCGGAGCTGGGAACCGAGGAGGATCCGACGCACAGTCGGACCGCCTCCGGACTCAGCGGTCGTCACGATCAGCCCCCCTCGACATCGGTCAAGGCAAGAGTACGCCATCCGATCTTCTGTCGCCCCACAGACGCCCACGCCACCTGCACGTGCACCCGAACCTTGCATTTGCACACTACGAACGCCATGATGGGCAAGCACCCTCACTCACGCCGCGAAAGTGAGGATCCCGGGAGGTTGTGATGACAACCCACGGCGCACGCCTCACCTACTTCGCGATGGCGACGGCTCGCAGGGGGGAACCGTCAGCGATGCGGGACTTCAAGCAGGCAGCGGATAGTCAGTTAGTGACTACTCGATGTCGAAGTTCTGGCGGCGTGACTGCGGGGGTGCGCCGTAGGGACCGGTTCGTAAACATGATGGTCGGGCACATGATGGTCGGGCAGATGTGGGCATCGGTCGTCGATGCCACAGAACAGCTCACCGTCATCTGGAACGCGGCTGACCGGCGGGCGCTTACCGGCCCGGCTAACGGGCCGATAAGCGGTGGTGCCAACGGTGTAACCGGCCGGGCGCGGGGGGCCAAGGGGGTCGCTATGCGATCCCCTTGGAGTAAAACGCAGGCTCATCCGCAGATCCGCCCGACTGCTGACGACACCCCCGGAGGGGGGCTGTGGTGATACGCAACAACGCCGACTGCGCGGGTACCGACCGCACGGATGTCGGCCGCACGGATGTCGACTGTGTGACGCACGTGCCCATCAACGTCCATGTGCTGATGTCGCGCGCGGACGGGTCGGTTCTGCTGGGCTGTTCCGACGAGCCGGATGCACCGTGGCGGCTTCCGTGGGGGGAGTTACGCGGCCGTGAACCGGCGATAGAGGCCGTGCTTCGCATCGCCGATGACACGGTGTCGGTGATGGCGATGGCGGCGCATGTGTGGCTCGCGCACGTGGCGCATCATCATTACCCCGATACCGGTGAACGGGTGGGGTTGTTCTTCCGGTTGACCCACTGGCGCGGGATGCCCGCGCCCGGCCGGGACCCGCGGGTGGGCCGCCTTCAGTGGCACCATCTGGATGCCCTGCCGGAGTCGCTCACCTCCCTGGACCGGGAGGCGCTGGCCCGCTGGCAGGACAATGACATGTATTCCGAGCTGGGGTGGAATCCCCAACGGATAGGTGCCGTCCCACGCCTGCGTGGCATCGCGGGTTTCCGGGCATCGTCGTAGGTCATCGGTCGCAGGTTGTAACCGTCGATCAGTGCGACCGTGTTCCCGTGGTTCCAGCGACCACGGGATGCACCTGGAATGCGTCACAGATGACTACCTGACGGTCAACGTGCCGACCACCGCCCTGGTTCGGCGGGATGATCACAAAACTCGCGTACGGCAGGCATGCGTCCTTGGCACCGGATGTGCCTGCGGAACGAACGGCCGTCCATTCGACCCCGAACGACGCGCTGTGCTGTGGCTGAAGGACGACTGTTCCAGGTGGGCCCACCCTGAACAGACTGCCGCCTTCCGACCGGGCGGCGGGCCGCTCCTGGCGGCCTTCGCTGTTCAACGCGACCACGGACGGATAGCCGATCAACGAACACGGCCGGTCTGCGATGTCGGTGAGGACAACGACGAACCCCTGACGTTCAGCGGACGCGGCGCCCGTCATCGGACCGGCATCAAGCCGGAGCTCGGACTCGCCACACACCGGCGGTGACCCGGGTGCGGGAGTCAGCTGGCCGCCGGGCACGGGCGACGGGTGGGGGGATGAGCCTTGGTCACTGCCGGTCTGTGCTCTGATACCCGCCTCCGCGCCGAGCGGAGCCTGGAGCTTCGTCGGCGTAGCGGTAGCTGCCGGCGCGGTACGACCCGAACTGCATGCGCCAGCACCAACACCGGCACCGAGGACCACCAACCCGGCTCCGATCGCGACGAACCGGCTCGCGCGGGCCCGGGGTCTTTTCACCATAAGGCAGCAGTCTTGCACCAACTGTCCATCCACCGGGTGCAGCCCATGGCCGGCCGCAGCCAAGCGACTGTCGATGCCGCGAACTCGCAGTGGTAACGGTCACGCCACGGGGTAAGAAACAGTTCACGTGGTCGGCCCGCTGAAAGCGGCCACCAGTCACTACAGGCGGCAGTTGCAGTGAACAGCGGCGCAATGGACAACGGTCGCAACGGACAGCAATCGCAACGGAGTGGTATGGCCCACGAGCATTCGGAGGTCGCCCGGCCCTCGTTGTCACGGCGAGCCGCGGCGACAGCGGCGCTGCTGTGCTTCGCGGCCGCTATAGTTGTCGGAATCTGGAGTCTGGTGGACGATCCAGGCACGCTGCTGATCGTCATTCCGGCATTCGTGATCACCGGACTCGCCGTCGGGAGTGCGCTGGTCAACCGCGGCCTGCGCCGCCTGCTGGCCACCGGTATCGCGGCTGTCGCGCTCGTCGTGCTGGTACTGGCCCTCGATGTCGCCGGCATCACCACCGCGATCATCGTCATCATCCTGATCGCCGCATCCGGAGCTGCAACCCGGACCGCGTTCGGGCGCCACCGCCCGTCCGGGGTCGCTGTGGGACCTGCCCGCCATGGCGTCCTCATCGTGAACCCACGCTCGGGCGGGGGTGCCGCCGAGCGTCACCACCTGGTCGACGAAGCGCGGCGGCGCGGCATCGCGACCATGCTGCTCACACCGGGCGACGACCTACGCGCGCTCGCCGAAGGCGCCGTCGCAGGCGGGGCAGACGTGATCGGAATGGCCGGCGGCGACGGATCGCAGGCCCTTGTCGCCGATGTCGCCCGCAGGCACGATGTCGCATTCGTCTGTGTCCCGGCCGGCACCCGCAACCACTTCGCCGCCGACCTCGGTCTTGATCGAAACGACGTCGCCGGGGCTCTGGAGGGCTTCATCGCCGCCGTGGAAAGGCGCATCGATCTCGCTGAGGTCGGTGGTCGGGTGTTCGTCAACAACGCCTCGCTGGGCATTTACGCCGAAATCGTACAGTCCGATGACTACCGCAATGCCAAGATCGGCACGGCGACCGAGATGCTTCCAGATCTGCTCGGGCCACGGGCCGTCCCACCGGATCTGCGCTTCACCGGCCCCGACGGTGAACTCACACCGACGGCGGACGTCCTGCTCGTGTCGAACAACGCCTACCAGTTGCGCAGCCTCGGCGGGCTGGGCACCCGGCCGAGGCTCGACGGCGGGGAACTCGGCGTGGTCACCGTGCTCGTCGACCGTGCCCGCGACGTGCCGGCCCTGATGGCGCTCGAGTCAGCCGGAGCGCTGGAACGCTTCCGGGGATTCCACCGGTGGACGACCCCGACGCTGCGAGTGGATTCCACTGGTCCGGTGAACATCGGCATTGACGGCGAGGCCATGCAACTAAAACCTCCGCTGGAGTTCCGCTGCCTGCCGGCGGCTCTGCGGGTGCGGGTACCACCGCATGCGCCCGGCGTCCCGCCGACCCGGCCGGGGATGCTGGGAACGCTGCCCGCGCTGGTGCGCATCGTCGCCGGACATCCGTCACGATAGCCGCCAGGCGCCAGGCGCCAGGCGCCAGCCGCCAGCCGCCAGGCGCCCGCCGCGCACAGAGCGGCCATAGGGGGCAACCTGCGAGCATAGGGACATGAGCACCGGGTTCGAGATAGATGTGGACGGCGCCGACCGGACCACCGGAGGGGCCACCCGAGGCACCACGCATGACCTGCGCGGGCTTCTCGGGCTGAGCGTCGATGCCGAGGCCGGCGGCGGCAGCCTCGTGGTCGGCCCACACCTGCTCAACTCCGGCAGGACGTTGTGGGGCGGTTGTGGGCTGGCCGCGGCGATCGCGGTCACCGAGAGCATCCTCGATCGGGGCTGTGTATGGGCGACCGTCCAGTACGTCTCCCCCATCCATGCCGGGGCGTGTCTCAATCTTCAGGTCGAGGTGGGCCAGCAGGGGCGAAGCCTGTCCCAGGTGGCGGTACGCGGCACAATCAACGGCCGGCTCGCCCTGCTGGCCACGGGCACCTTCGGCGGCCCGACGGATGGCGGCCCGACGGTGGACGGCAGCCCGACGATGGACGGCGGTGTGCAGTTCACCGGTCCACCCGATGACGTGCCAAGCCCGCCGGACTGCCCGCCGCGGACCCACACCAGCAGTGGCCGCAGCGTGGCCGAGGCAGGGGGAATGCTCGCCCGGATCGAGCAGCGTTGGGCCCGCCCGCCTCGGTCTGCGCTCGACGGCAGCCCGGGTTCGGGTCACTGCGTCCTATGGGCCCGGTTCAATCAGTCCATGATGACCTCAGCGGCGTCGGTCGCGATCATCGCGGATCTGGCGCCGGCCGCTGTCATCGATGCGGTGGGCCGGCCCGTCTACACACTCAGCCTGGACAACAGCCTGCGGGTCGGGCGCACGGCCCAGACGGACTGGATGCTGGTCGACGCCCAGGTAGAGACCATGATCGGCAAAGTAGCCCAGATCACAGCCAGAATTTTCGACGAAAACGGACAGTTGATCGCAACGGCGGATCAATCAGCCAAACTACTCCCGCCTCGAACATCCTGAGCCGTCCAGTTAATCGATCATGCTCATGACCCGCACCACTGTCGGGGAGTTCGCCTGTTGCGCCCCCTCACCCCGCGCATCCTCGTGAAGCCTGGTAGGTTGGCTGTGTTGCAGTTGGAGCTTCCTCGAACGCTCAAACGCCCCGGAGTCTGACAGCGGGCGTTTTTCGTTTCTCCGGTCTTTTCCGGTAGTGGGACGGTCCCACCGCGGCAACCTGGTATTCGCAGTGGGCGGGCTTGGTCCAGCCCCACGAAGGAGACGACACATGGCTCAGGGCACCGTGAAGTGGTTCAACGGCGAGAAGGGATTCGGGTTTATCGCCCAGGACGGCGGCGGTCCCGACGTGTTCGTCCACTACTCCGCCATCGACAGCGCAGGCTACCGCAGCCTGGAAGAGAACCAGCGCGTCGAGTTCGAGGTGACGCAGGGCCAGAAGGGTCCGCAGGCCGAGCACGTCCGCCCGGTCTGACCCGTTCGGTGTGGAGCGCCCGCCGTCGGCGGGTGCTCCACACCGGTACGTCCTACAAAGCTTGGCATTTCCTCAACGTCCGACCGCTTTGACGATGGCCTCCGGCGGTCGGTCTTTGCGTGCAGGAGCATTGCCGGCGGACCTGTCAGTGGTGATAGGTCCAGGCTGATCCCGTACCCCGGTGCTGCTCCACCGAGATCGGCCCGACACCCGGCCGCATCCGGTCGGTGTAGAGATGGCCGTGCCGATGGTCGATCTCGTGTGCGACAAGCCGGGCGAGACCCCGATTGAGCAGGGTGATGGTCTCCCCGTTCGGAGCGCGGACGATCGCGGCGGCACGGTTGATCCCGATCTGGGGTGCGGCGACACGTGCGATGGCCGCGGTGCAGAAGTTCCACTCCAGGCTCATGCCCCGACCCGGTCGAGGGTTCGGCGAATGTCCCACTCGTGGTAGCAGGCATCGTGGGCGTTGTTGTGGGCGACGTCAGCCAAGTGTTGCCTCCCGCGTCCGGCGTGTACCAGGACGACACGGCCGCTCCTCGCCAGGTCGATGGCTTCTGCCCATTCGGTGGCGGCGTGGCGAAGAGACCAGAGTGCTCCGGCGACAGGAAGCTGGTTGTAGGCGCGGGCGCGCCCCAGCAGAGCCTGGTCGTAGCCCGGAACATCCGTACCGCCACCCAGCGCAGTTCCTGCGAGCCGCTCGGCCCAGATCCGCAGGTTGTCCGTGACGCGGTGCCGAGACCGGCATGAAACCGCCGGACACCGCGTAGGTACGACTGCCCGAAAGGCTGCCCCTGAGCCCTCGCCAGCTCCTATGGCGGCACGGTTTACTCCAAGGCGGGATTGGTAGGAGGAGGAGGACTCCGCATGCGATATGTGGACCCCGAGTTCGCCCCAACGGTGCGGGCTCATGCCCGGCCGTCCAAGGTGTCCCCGGCACCGGTTGGCGGCCTCGGCCTGCTGGCGTTGCAGAGCGCTGTGGGCAACCGCGCGATGACCAGTCTCCTGACAACCCTGCAGCCCCAGGTTCAGCGCCAGTGGTCATCGTCCTCCTCGGATGAAGACCGTGGCCAGGACGGCGGGCAGGACGGCGGCCAGGACGCGGACCGCGATATCCATGACGCCGGAGCGATCGCGGGTGTCGACACCCAGCCCGATGACGCGGGTGCGGACACGGGCCCGGGTGAGGAGCAGGCGGCGGCGCCCTCCTGCCAGATCGACGTTCGGGCCACCAAGATCCGCGGGTTGGCCGGGCTGCCGGTCTACCACCTGTTCGTGATCTATATCGACGCCTCCGGATCCCCCTATTTCTTCCGGGGCGGGCCGAGCGGCCGGGGTGGTCCGGGTGGATACGGCGCCATCAAATGCGATCATGGCCCGTACACACCGGGCACCATCGACTGGGAGCCCGGCGCACCGTCGACGACGGTCATGGCGGGCCCGGCCGCGCACGGGAAGGACGCCTCTTTCACCAGGGAGCTGAGCCGGATCGACGCGGCGGCGATTCCCTACCAGCCGACCGGACCGAACAGCAACTCCGTCGCGCGTACGATCCTCAACAAGAGTGGTGTGCCCGAGAACAAGCCAGTGATGATCGCCCCTGGATGGGGCCAGATTCTTTGACGGAGCACCCCGATGGCCGAAATCCGGTGGAAGCGACTGAAGACCGCTGCCGATGTACGCACTCGGCTGCTGGAAGCCCTTCCGCTGGGAAGCGACTCGTCGGCCATCCGGAGTTTCGCCGCCGCGCAGCATGTGGAGTGTTCGGAGGCGGACGGCGGCGTCATCCGGTGCTCGGCACCCGCGCGGGGGCGATGGCCGCTCATCTCGGCGAAATGGCTGATCGAATTCCACCTGGAGAGTGACCGGCTCGCCGGCATCACGGTCCGTGAGGGGCTCACCGGACCCTGATCCGCTGCCGCACCCAGAATGATGCACACTGTCAGAATCGGACCTGGTTCCGGCCCGCATCGCGATGGAGACCGGCATCGGACCAGGCGGGAGGATGATGAACAGCACGCCGCAGGGAGCCGACCGCACCCGTATAGTCCGGCCCGTGCCACCGCCGGGCGCACCTAGCGGGTCGGAACCGGCATGGGGGGCGGTGTTCACGCCGCTGGCCCCGCAGGATCCTCGCGAGATCAGCGGGTACCTACTGCGGGCCCGGATCGGCGAAGGCGGCATGGGCGCCGTCTATCTGACCTACACTCCCGGCGGCCGGCCGGTCGCGCTCAAGATCGCCCGACCGGAGTTCGCCGCCGATCCCGAGTTCCGCCGCCGCTTCGAAAAAGAGGTGGCGATCGCTCAACGGGTGCAGGGCCTGTACACCGCGCCGGTCATCGACTGCGACCCCCACGCCCCGCAACCGTGGCTGGCCACCGCCTACGTCGCCGCACCCTCCCTCGCCGCGGCCGTCGCCCGTCAGGGCCCGCTGCCGCCGGAGACCGTCCTGGTGCTGCTCGCCGGGGTCGCGGAGGCATTGCAGTCCATCCACGCCGCCGGGGTGATCCACCGCGACCTCAAGCCGGGGAACGTCATCCTCGCCGCCGACGGCCCCCGCGTCATCGACTTCGGTATCTCCCGGGCAGTCGAGAACTCCTCAGCGGCACTCACCCAAACCGGGGTACGGATCGGCACACCCGCCTTCATGGCCCCCGAACAAGTCCGGGGAAAATCCCTCGACACATCCGGGGATATCTTCTCGCTCGGTTCCACGGCTTATTATGCGATCACCGGCGAGTTGCCGTTCGGTGGGGATGCCGCCGTCTTCCACCGCATCGTGTACGAACAGCCCGAGTGGGACCGCTGCCCGGAGCAGGTCCGCAGCGTCCTCGAACGCTGCGTGGACAAGGACCCGGCAGGCCGCCCCACCCCTGCGGCACTGATCGAGTTGTGCCGGGCGGCGTCCACCGACGAGCGGCTCCGTATCGGCGAGGGCTGGCTACCCCCCACCGTGACCGCGGACCTCACCCGCTACAGCCTCATCCCACCAAAGCCATCCCCGCCGTTGCAGCCGACCAAAGCGGAGCACCCTCGACCTCCAGCACCCTCACCGTGGTCGCCCGCCCCGCCCGGCCCCCCACACCGCAAAGGGTCACCCTGGCTCATCGTCGGAGTCAGCGCCGCGGCACTCGCACTCGCAGCCGTGATCGTGCTCCTCACGACCCTCAGCAATACGCCGTCGGACCAGGCGAGTCGCAGCGGCGCCACGACAGCCACGTCCACCGGAAAAGCATCCACCGGAAACACGGCCACCAACAATCGTTCAGCCACCACTGGGACTGGCACGGGCACGGGGTCTGCTTCCAACAAGCCCACGACGACAGCCGTTACGAGTGGGCCAGCGACTGAACATACAGACCGGACGCTTTCCGTGCCCGCGGCGCTGGTCGGCCGTTGGGAGGGTGTGGTCAGCCAACCCAGCGGCCATCCCGACAAGTACCCGACCAGGCTGGAGCTCCGAAACGGCCGGATAGGGGAGGTCGTCGGCTCCGTCACCTATCCGACCTTCCCGTGCGGTGGTTCACTGACCTTGATTGTCGGCGGCGACGAAACCCGAGTACAGGAGAAGATCAGCGACGGCGGATCGCGATGCGCGGACAACGGAGAAATCCGGCTGTACCCGCAGTCTGACGGCACACTGCGCTGGGAGTATTACTACGGTCCCGGGAACTTTTTAGTTGACACCTCACACCCCGCGGCCACCGCCATGTTGAGCAGATATTAACGATCACTCGTTGCTACTGTGACAGTGCGGAACCTGTCAAACTCGCCTTGGTGGGTCGCACGGGCGGCGTGGATCGGTGTCGGCGACGCCGCTGTACGACATAGTGGCGGAACACGCGCGTTCCATCCGAAACCGCGCACCTGCCCTGGGGGCTCCATGCATCGACACCTCGATCGGGTGCCGCGCCGGAAAGTGCTGCTGCTCGTACTACCGCTCGTTGCCGCGTCCTGCAGTAGCTCGACCGGTTCCGTGCATTCGGCGGCCACCGCGCCATCGGCCGTCTCCGCGGGATCGACGTCTGTCTCCCCCGGATCGACACCGTCGACGGCAACCAACGGCCAGGCTGCCATACCTGCGGAGATCACGCGGTGCGCCACGGCGGGCCTCACCGTCACGCTGGGCGCGGTCACGACCGTCGCCGCGTCACAACGCCAGACCCCCGTGACGTTCACGAACCGGTCGGCGACCCGATGCAGCATGTACGGATTCCCGGGCGCGCAGCTGCTGTCCGCGGACGGAACCACGTATGACATTCCGCGATCCCCGCTCGTCAGCAGCACGAGGATCGTTCTCGCACCGGGCGCGAACGCGCACGCGACGCTGACCTACCTCGCCGATGACACGGCCAGCAGCTCCGATTTTGCCGCGACGCGCCTCGTTGTCACGCCACCCGATGAGCGCAGTTCCACCGTGTTGCCGTGGACATACGGACCGATCGTCAACCAGGAAGGCGCGACGCATCCCGGCACCTACATCATGGCCCTCACGCCCGGAGCATAAGCACGTGTCCTGCGCGGGCGGTAACGGCGATGAACGACTTCCCCGGCCCGGCCCCCGGGAAGGCGTGTCGCAGGCAACTCGCCCACATGCGGCCCCAAGGCCCTACCTTGCGCCGCTGCGCCGAGGGGAAGCGCCCCGGTGGGAAACCACCAACACGGGGGGAGTCGGTAGTCACCCCACCGGGACGCTCCCAGGGTAGCGGGCCAGAGGCCCGCGCGTCCCACTTGGCACCCAAAAACCCGCAACGAGCCCGAGTTTTTCTGCGGGCGCCCACCGAGCGCCACCGTGCCCGTAAGGTCCTTTTCAGAAAGCTATTTATGATCATTTACCGGCATCGGGGCGCGGTGTCGAGTGCGGCGTCGAGTGCGGCGTCGCCGCCAATCCCTTCAAAATTAAGTCAACCTAACTTTACTTTCTAGGTGACACGCGTCATGGCCGCATGTGGATGGCCACCACCGCCTGGGACCCGACGGACCCGGTGAGCCACGTCGCGCCGAGGTTGTATTAGAAATGCCGTGCCGGACACGTGACGGCCATGTCACAACGGATGACACAGCACAACAGAGGTCACGTCACCACAGAGGTCACGTCACCACAGATGGCACAGCACGACGGTAATCATCTGACAATGGAAATGAGGTTGGCTGATGTCTCTGCTCGATCGCGGCACCTCCCCGGACCCCTTCGATGTCCTCCCCCCCGTGCCGTTGTTCACCCTCACCAGTGACGACTTCGCCGATGGTGACACGCTCCCACCGGCAGCTGTCCACACCAGCGCAGGCGGGCAGAACCTCTCGCCGCACCTTGCGTGGACGGGTTTCCCGCCGGGGACGCAGAGCTTCGTTGTCACCTGCTTCGACCCGGATGCACCGACGGGCAGCGGCTTCTGGCACTGGTCGTTGATCGATATTCCATCCTCGGTCACCGAAATACCGCACGGAGTAGCCAGCGGTGACCTTGCCGGCCTGCCCGCGGGCTCCTTCCACGTCCGCAACGATTACGGAACAGCCGATTTTGGTGGCGCTGCGCCTCCAGAAGGTGACCGTCCGCATCGTTACGTCTTTGCTGTCCATGCGGTCGACGTCCCGTCGCTCGGGATCCCCGGCTCCGTCTCACCGGCGGTGGTCGGGTTCAACCTGACATTCCACGTCCTTGGCCGCGGGGTCCTGCGGGCCACCTACCAGCGCTGACGTTTTCCCGGCGCCTGTTGAGAATCGAGTGGCCGCGACCGCCCACGGCTGCCCACAACGGGTCGCACCAGGCGGGTGGGCAAGCATCGCCCGACGCGGGTAGGTTGGCCTACATGATTCGCAAGCTCGTAGTTCTCGCTGTTGTCGCCGGGGCCGGCGCCGTGGCGACGGTCGTGCGCCGTCGGCGGGGTAAGGACGAGGTTGACCTCTGGCACGAGGCGACCACTGCCATCAACCTGAACTGACGTCCCGCCCGCAGGGCCGGCCTGTCAGGCTCTGTCCTGTCAGGCCGCGTGTTCCTCTCTCAGCCCTGAGGTATCGGTCACCCCTGTGATCGTGTGATCTCCGGTGGATGGTTCAGGTTCGACCTCTGACCATCCACCGGGGATCCTGTGCGCCTGTCGGCGATGAACGACCCGCCGGCCCGCTGTGATGCCTGGCCGGTTCCGGCTGCATGGAGTCTCCGGTGGACCCGCAGCCCTGGTCGTTGACGATCTCCAATCCTGGTTTCCCATGCCCTGCCCCGAGGGGTTAACCCGCCAGTAGTGGTGTTGTGGTTGAGTTCCCTTTGGCATCCTATGTGTCTCATTACCGTTTGTGTCTAAGTTGTGGGCGAAGCGTTGTGAGAGCTGGCTGTCGGACAGGGACGCCCGGGATCGGTCCGGGCGCCTGGAAGGTGGCTCCAGGCATGAAGGGGACGGATGACAAGCGACAGCGGCGTGCCCGTCGGCGAATCACGGCGCCTGATCGACGCCAGCGGGCCGGATGACGACACTCCTCGGCCTCGCGAGGTCGCCGTTGGTGCCGGTTTGGGAGGATTCGTAGCTATAGTTCTACTCGTTGTGTCTGCCGTGCTTTCTGGTAGTGGGCAGCATGAGGCGACCATGGTCCGTCCAGGCACTTCGGGTGACGGGCCGGCCGGCGCGGCGGTGACGTCGTCGGACATCGTGGGTTCTTTCGGGCAGGACGCGCGGGACGCGCGGGACGCAGTGCCTACCGCTTCGGCTTCGCCTTCGGCCAGGCGGCCGCCGGCGGCATCGGCAAACAACCCGCGGCTGGTGGCTGCCGGTGCCACGTCCGCGGTTAACCCGGTCGGAGCGTCAGCGGTGCCGGCCGACGTTGGTCCGCCGACCGGCGATTCGGCGGAGCCTGGGGCCGCGCCGCCAACCGGGCCATCCGTCGCCGCACCGGCCAACGTGCCCAACCCGGCGGCTTCGCCGTCAACCGGCCAGGAGCCCACCTCGACAGGCGGCACAGCCGGCACAGCCGAGCTGACACGAAGTAGCGAATCGGCGAGCCCGGCGTCGCCGCAACCCGAGGCCACTCCCTCCTGCCCGGAAGATTCGAATTTTGCCGGATCCCTCCTGAGAGCCCTGGGGCTTGCGTCCTGCAACTCCTGACGCGACGGGCCACCGCGCAGGGACGGGGTGTGGGTTGTGCTCCGCGGAACACAACCCACACCCCGTCCGGTCTCACCCACTACCGACCCGGTGCCGGCTGCGTGCCGTACTCTTAGGTGGCCTCCCCTCGAGAGAGCCCTGAGGGGACGTAGCTAGGGGACGTAGCTAGGGGACGTAGCTAGGGGACGTAGCTCAATTGGCAGAGCACCGCCTTTGCAAGGCGGGGGTTAGGGGTTCGATTCCCCTCGTCTCCACCGTTTGATCATTATGCTCGCCGACCGCCGTCGGCTTCGCCACCAGCCGTTATGCCATCCCGGGGGACGACCCCCGGACCCCCGGACCCCCGATGCGACCGCGCCGAACGCGGCCGCCGGGAGATTGTAGCCAACCGTGTAGCCAAGGTGTGCTACCCGTTGTCCTGATCCACTGCTGCGGAGTTGCTGGACGCGCCGGGTGACGTTCTCCGCCGAGCCACTCTCTTGGCTTTGTGGACTATGCCACTAGATAAGAGAGTGGCTTATGCCAGTCCTCGGACGCAAATTCCTTTTGAAGATTTTTTCGGGCTGGCTACTGTCAGGGCGCCTGGTACGGGACCGTGGGAATCATCGAGATGAGCCGGTGACCGGAGAAGGCGGGGGAAACGGCGTGTACGTCGGCTGTGGGGCAGCAGCCCTGTCCGATTCGGCGGGAGGGTCGTGCCGGGCGAGCGTCCGGGCCGGGGCGACCTGGGCCAGCACGCGGACAGCCTCATGCCAGGCATCCCGTGCCGCCGCCACATCCTCGAACGCGGCACGTTCGGCCCGGGCCAACTCCGCCGCCCGGGCGTCGGCTTCCGCCCAGGTCCGCCAGGCGCGTTCCTCCGCCGCTGCCGCTGCGTCGACGTCCGGCCAGGCCGACCCGTCACGGACCCGCCAGATCAGGGTGAGGTCGACATCACCGTCGAAGCCGGCCAGCCGCGCACCCGGTGGCACGCCGGCGTCGATCGTACGCACCAGTTCCTGTTTGCTCATGCCCAGTTCCACCACCAATTCATGATCGGAAACGGCCATCTGCGATCTCCTCTCGCGGTAGGACGTGTTGGCGCCGGGCTAGTCGATCACCGAGTAGCCCTGTTCGAAGGTCCACTTATTGGGTGGGTACACGGCTTCGGCGAACTCGATGGGCTGCTGTTGCGCGTCGTAGACCGTGTGATGGACCACGAGCACGGCAGCCGGCCCGTCGCCGAGTTCCAGTTCCGCGCGCTCCAGGTCGCTTGCGAGCCGCGCGGCGATGGTGTCCCGGGCGTACCTGCCGCGCCGGCCGGTCTTCTCTTCGACATAGGCGAGGGTGCCGTGTCGGATGCGTTCCCGCTGGAGCAGCAGTGGCGCGACGTCGGCCAGCGCTGGTGCGTACCAGGACGTCGACACCTCCGACCGGGAACCGTCCTCCGAGTGGGTGATCCGACGCCGGCGGATGCCCCGCCCCGGGAATGGCAGTTCCAACGCTTCCGCCGCGTACTCCGTCAGATCCGTGCTCTCCGCGGCGACGATTTCCGCCCACTCGCCGGTCGTGTAGATCTTCCCGGTCTCCCGCGAATGCCGGTAGCGGTCCCGGGCGCGCCGATGTAGCCGCACCTGATCCAGCACGAACGTGCCCGCACCTTGCCGCGAGCCCACCAGCCCCTGAGTGCGTAGTGCTTCCAACGCCTTCGTGGCCGTCGGTCGGCTGACGTTCCAGTCCGCGGCAAGGGCGCGTTCGGAGGGGACCTCGTCACCGGGGAGCAGGTCGCCTGCCAAGATCTTGTCACGGATGTGGTTGGCGATCTGAAGGTACTTCGGGAGGGCTTGTTGAATCTCCGGCATAACTGGCGACCTTTGGCTAGTGGTCAAGTCCAGTCGTACCATACGCCAATTTTGCTATGAGACTAAAGAGGATGTGACTCGTAGGCTCTTTGTCGTGGGTGCACTCCTGATCGCTGCCGGTGGCGGTGGCGACGCCTTGGCGGCTACAGCCCTCCACCAGATCCTCAGGCCGGCCGACCAGCCGCCGACCGTGCTTACCTTTGCGTGGGAACGTCTCCGCGTCGATCCGCTTCCCGGGCCCCGCGGCCCCGCCGGTTTCACCGCGCTCGTACCTGTGGGCCGCTTCAACTTGCAGATCATCCCGAGCTCAGACACAACCCCGCCGGGCCGCTCCACTCTTCCGCGCCTGGTCGGTCAGATCGACGCCCGTCTCCTGCTCATCGATCCGGACGGTGGCGCGGCCGGTATCCACCGCCAGATCGCCGAACTGGTCGAGATCTCCGCTGCCAGCTGCGTGTGGATCGTCGATGTGGGCGGCGACGCAGTGGCCCACGGCGATGAACCCGGACTGCGCAGCCCCCTTGCCGACGGTCTGGTCCTCGCCGCGTGCACCGCTCTGCCCGTCCCCGTCGAGATCCTCACTGCCGGCCCTGGCCTGGACGGTGAGCTTTCCGAGGCTGAGGTTGTCGCGCGCGTCGAGGCACTCGGCGGAGAGCGCCTGCATCGGCTGCACCGCGACGAAGTCCAGCCGATGCGGGAACACCTTGGCTGGCACCCCACTGAAGCGACGGCCCTGCTCGCCGCCGCCGCACTCGGAGCCCGAGGCAGAGTTGAGATACGCGACAGCGGAACCCCCGTGGAACTCACCGACCGCAGCGCCGACATCTACCGTGTAGATCTACCCGCTCTCGTGACCGATACCCGATACGTCGCACCCCTTGCCGAGACCGCCACGTTCGATCAGGCCGAGGACGTCATTCGCCGCATCTGTGGCACCTCGGAAATCGACTACGAACGGGCGAAGGCTCTGCGGCTATCGAGTCCCCGCCCGCCGCGTCCCATCGAGGAGCTACGCCGCGACGCCGACGTCTACACCGCCGAGGCCCGAGCCAAAGGCATCGACTATCTGACGTTTCGCCGCCTTGCCGAAGCCCTCGACACCAGTCCCGACGACATCGCCCGCCTTCGGGCCCACTCAACCTTCCCGTTGTGGCCCGTCCGTGATTCCCGCTGACCTCCTGCCAGGGAACACGACGAATAAGCCCGTAGACTGCCGAATTATCCGGTTCAAGAGCGCCGCGCCGCGCGACCGCCTGCGCGCGGCCTGGCGGCGGTGCTCGCCGGGTGCGTCGCCAGCCCGCCACCGCGTAGAACTCAACTCCGGATCTACCGGTACACCTGACGAGACCGGGGTGGCTATGTCGACGAGACCGGGGTGGCTATGTCGACGAGACCGGGCACCATCTGTCGCTGTCGATGGGCACCATCTGGCGCAGCGGCGAGGCCATGTTGACGAGGTCGAGTACCACGAAGCCCAGACGTAGCGGGGCATCTCTCCGCCGCCGCCTTGCTGCTGCTTTTGCCTGTAGCGTAGGCGCTTCAAAGATCAGCGCGTCGAGGCGGTCTCGGCCGGGCGGGCGAACTGCTCGGCATCTGGTGTTCGAACTCATCGACATCCGCGCCAAGGAGCGGTGCCCGAACTGACCGACGTCTGGTGCTCGTTCTCGCCTTCGTAGCCACTCCGGTCGCTTCGCCTCCCTGACAGCCCGATCCTTCACCGAACGCGACGAGACTATCCGCGGTCACTCTGAGACCCGCATAGGCCGTCAATCCTCCTCACCTTTGGTCATCGCCGCGACGCCGGGAACACGCCCCCTGTCGTCTCGACTCTCACCGTTCATCCCTCCAGAAATGATCACTGGCCCCTACCGGCGCATGGGGGGCGATTCAACGCCGTTCTCGCCGTTGGTGCTGTACGCAGCCGTACCCCAACGGTTCGATACGGCCATAGTCCACACGAACAGACCCTGTCTTGCTTAAATAGAACCGGCCCCGTGTAAGATCGCAGACCAGACCAGACCAGACCAGACCAGACGGCACGACGTCGTACGCGTAGGTGGGGATAAAACATGGGACACTATAAAAACAAAATCCTTGAGCAGTACGAAGAATATGAGACGATGATGGCCAAAGAAACCGAAATTAAATAAGTTCTCTTGTTGATCTGCTTTTGGATCTTTGCTGTGATCGGACGGTTAGGCTACGGGGCGTGGTGGACGAAGCCTCGGAGAGGTACGTCGGGATGCGGACCC
>NZ_CAUVXG010000035.1:45105-50709 GCF_963555885.1 Protofrankia sp. Cr2 | reverse complement strand
TCGCTGCTGGTGAGCGGCTGGCCGCGCCGCACGTTCGCCGGTACGCCCGGTCTGATGTGTCCCGTCCGCGACCTTCGAAGCGAACAGTAGAGTCCCGGAAGCGCCTTCCGCTGCTGTCCGGCTCGGCCTTCGCGTCGAGCACCAGCCGGACCGCGCGTTCCCGCAGCTCAGCGGGGTACTTCACCGGCACCGGCACCGGCGTTCGCTTCTCCTGGCTTGAGGGTCTCCAGCAAACCCGGCGCGAGCCATCCGGGGCGCTCTACCTGGTGAGTGACGGGAGCGTTCCGAGCCGGACGTGCCTCACTGCTGGCTACGACCGCGGGAAGTGTGGCTACCGGCGGCAGGATGCACGGATGGCCGACCCATAGCTGGATGCTGTCGCCCGTCCGCCCCTGCGGGCCTTCGGCGAGTAGGTCGAGCAGGACGGCGGCGACGTCCCCGGCTGCCATCAGCCCGGGCGCCGACGGGCGGTCGCCGAGGAACCTCCAGTACATCGGGGTGTCTGTCGCTCCCATGCCGAATGAGTTCACGCGGACCCCCTGCGGGCGCAACGCCCGGGCCCAGGAGTGAGTCAGGCCGTTGAGAGCCCACTTCGATGCGTCGTAGAGGTCGAATGCCGGGCCGCCGCCGGGCGGCCGGGGGGTACTGGCCCATGGGCAGGCCGGAGCGTCGGCGTGGTCCAGCGCCTCGGGCCAGCCGCAGGTATGGATGTGGTCGGCGGTCACGTTGACGATGTCACCGCCCTGGCGCACGAGGTAGGGGATCGCGGCCCGGCCGACGAGGTACACGCCGCGGAGATTGGTACCGAGGGTGCGGTCGCAGTCGTCGACGGCCTTGTCCCAGGAGTCGCTGACCGGGTTGGTCGGCAGGCACACGGCGGCGTTGTTCACGACAATATCGATTCCGCCGAGTCGCTCGGCTGCGCCGTCGACGAAACGGCGGACGTCGTCGGGCGAGGACACGTCGGCGACGGTCGCCCAGAAGGAGCCGCGGCAGCCCGTCAGGTGGGAGGCCAGATCCTCGACGGATGCGTCGGAGTCGCACACGGCAACGTGAGCGCCTGCCTGGGCCAGGGCCCGCGCGTAGGCCAGTCCGAGTCCTTGAGCGGCCCCGGTCACGATGGCCTTGCGTCCTTCAATCGATGCCGTCATCGCCTCGCCTCGTCTCGCCTTTCGCACTGGCTCACTGTGCCGGACCGCCGCCCCGGCTGGCGGGGTCTGACGTTCGCAGCGGGAGCCACCAGTCCTGGACCTGCGCTGCCAGGCGTTCCGAGAGCGTACGTTCGAGTTCGGTGGCGTCCGGCTGCGGGGGCGGCATGTCGGTGGGCGTCAGCGGTGATGCCCCGCCGATCGGGTCTACCCACTCGAGGCGGATCGCTTCCAGCACGTCGCGCAGAGCTGGCCTGGCTTCCTCATGGTGCGGACTGGTCTCGTGGGCGAGGAATCCTGCGAACCTGTCGAAAGATTCGAACGTGTAGTACGTCCCCGGCTCCTCGCCCCGCCAGTACTCGTAGCGGCGGACGTCATGCTCGCGGCTGTGGGTCGCGGCGTAAAGCTCGCTTGCGATCTGTTCGAAGCGCTCCTCGGCCCCCGGACGTACCCGGATGTGGACCAACAGCGTTGCCATACGACTGTTCCCTTCCGAACTGCCTGCGGCTCGGCGCCGCGCATCGGCCACGTCGCGGGGCCGGGGCACGCACCTCGCGCATCGCGCATCGCGATCCACGCACCCCAGCCCCGCTCCTTGATCCACACCCCTGTTGCCGGACGCTCTTACCCGCCCGCCGGTCAGCTGGGCGCCAGGGCGTCCCGGGATGAGGCCACGCGGGCGGCGTCGACGGCAGCAGAGAAGTGCCGGTTAGTCATCGTGCGCACGAGCTCGACGCCACGCTCGTTGCCGAGGTCAGTTCCCGCGCCGACGAGCACAGCCGTCGCCGTGCCGGCGACGCGGTGGGCAAGCCGGTATGCCGCCCACAGCCGGTCGAGCGGGTAGTCCTGGACCCCGCCTTTGACCAGCTCGCGGTGATAGCGCTCAACCAGGGCCTCTTCGTGGGCGGCGCGCACCTCGGCCGTGAGGCTGCCGCCGAGCAGATAGGCCAGGTCGTATGCTCCTGGCCCGCGGCCGATCGACTGCCAGTCGAGTACAACGAGGCCGGTTCCGTCGCGTTGGAACATCAGGTTCTCGCAGCGGTAGTCGATGTGCAGGATGGTCCAGGGCTCATCCGCCAGTTGCTGCATGAACGGCCAGTAGCGGTCGAGAACCTCCTCGCCGAGTGCCTCGCCGCCGTCGGGCAGGTCCGTCCCGAAGCGCTGCACGAACACAGGCCACAGCTGCGGCCACAGGTCTGCCATCATCTTCATCCGCGGGTGCACGATGCTCGGGATCCAGTCGAGCTCCGGCGTCGACACCTTCCCCCACCAGGAGGCGTGGAGGTCAGCAAGGGCAGTCACGGCCTGCTCCGCCTGCACCAGGCTCAGGCCGGCGAGCTGATCGACCATCCCCAGGGCGCTCAGGTCCTCCATGACGATGACGAAGTCGGCGCCGTCGCTGGCCTTGCGGGCGTGGAAGCATTGGGGCACTCGCGTCCTGGTCTGGGGCGCCAGTTCCCGGTAGAAGCGCACCTCGGATTCGTAGAGGTTGCGTTCGTGCGCGATGGCCCGGTTCTCCCCGGCCGAGGCGGCCAGCTTCACCACTACCGACGCTAACTGGTTCGGCAAGGGCTGGTCGTACGTGAGCGTAACCCGCCACTCGTCCGCCATGAGCCCGATGCCGACACCGATCCGCTCCGTGTGGACGTCGACCACATGAGCTGGCGTGGTGCCGAGCGCGGCGGTGAGCCACGCCGGGGTGATGTCGGCGATGCACGTCGGGATGGCTATTTCAGTCATATCCGGCCCTCCTTCGGGTCGTCTGCCGTGGCTGGATCCGCGGCGTTGGGCTCCTGGCGGCGAGCACGCGCTTGTCGGCGTAGCCCGGCACCGAAGTGTTCTGCACTCAGGCCCGGCCAGCAGCCAGTTCGCCTCTGCGGGCGCAACGGGCTGCCCGCGGCCCCAGAAACATATTAGTCAATCGATTAGTAATTGAACATACCCACTGGTCGTGGGAGGATGCTGGCACACCCAGAGACCGATGCGGGGGCCATGTGAGTCGAGCAAAACCGTTCAGGTTCGGCCTGCAGGCGTACCAGGCGACGTCCGCTGAGCAGTGGCGCACCCTCGCCCGCGAGGCCGAGCAGCTCGGCTACTCCGCTTTCCACCTCGCCGATCACTACTTCGGGCCGGGCCCCCTGGAGGCGGAGACCCGCCACCCGGTCCAGGATCTCGCTGCCATCCCCGCCATGGCCGTTGCCGCCGCGGCGACCGACACCATCCGGATCGGCTGCCGGGTGCTCTGCATCGACTATCACCTGCCTGCGGTGCTGGCCAAGGAGCTGGCCACCCTCGACTTTCTGTCCGGCGGACGTTTGGAGATCGGGCTCGGCGCGGGCTGGATCGAGGCGGAGTACCGGGCCATGGGCATCCGCTGGGACCGGCCCGGCGTCCGCCTGCAGCGCCTTGAGGAGGTCATAGACCTGCTCGAGGCCCACTTCAGCGGCGAGCAGATCGCCGTGGCGGGTACGCACGTGCAGGTGAGTGGCTACCAGGGCGTGCCGGCCCCGGTGCAGACACCGCGCCCGCCCTTCATGGTCGGCGGGGGTGGCGAGCGCATCCTGCGGCTGGCGGGAAGGCGGGCCGACATCGTCAGCCTGAACTTCGACAACCGCTCAGGCCGCATCGGCTCGGACGGCGTCGGAAGCTCGACGGCGGATGCCACCGACCGCAAGATCGGCTGGGTCCGGGAGGGCGCCGGTGACCGGTTCGAGCATCTGGAACTTGAGATCGCCGCGTATTTCACCATGGTCGGGGTCGACCCTCCGAAGGCGCAGGCGCACCTGTCGGGCGCGCTCGGTCTGCCCCCCGAGACGCTAGCCGACCACCCGCACGTCCTCGCGGGGTCGGTGGACGAGATATGCGAGCGGCTCGTGGCTCGGCGGGAACGCTACGGCATCAGCTATGTCACCGTCGGCGCACGGGTGCTCGAAGACTTCGCGCCGGTCGTCGCCCGCCTCGCCGGGACCTGACAGCATGGTCGCAGGGATAGCCGACCGCGCTGCAGTGGATCCGGCTGGCTGGGCGCTAACGGATGGCACTGAGAACCTGACCTGGGCCGAACTCAACGACTGGCTGAACCGCGCAGTCCACGCGCTGCTCGGCGCGGACCTCGGCCCGGACCGGCGGGTCGCGATCCTTGCGCAGAACAGCGTGCAGACGGCGATCGCGCACCTGGCCGTGATCTACGCCGGCGCGTCGGCGGTGCCGGTGAACTGGCAGCTCCGCCCGGCTGAGGCTGGTCACGTCCTGCGCGACAGCGCTGCCAGGCTGGTCCTCGCCAGCCCGGAGTCCGCGGCCGTGGCCAGGCAGGCCGGTGCCCCCGCAGCGGTAGTAGTCGACTCGTTTGCTGAGTTCGCCGCCGCCGCCCCGCGGCACGAGCCGCCTGCCGACCTGCCGCCACGGCGGGCGCTCATGTACACCTCCGGTACCTCTGGAGTGCCCAAAGCGGCTGAGCAGGCTCTTGCGATGTTTGCCGGCGGCGCGACCGTTGCCGAGCACGTGGCGAACATCGCCGCCAGCGCGGTCGCTCAGCTCGGGCCGCACCTGGTCGCGGGGCCACTGCACCACACCGGGCCGCTGCACGGGCTGCGCTGCCTGGCGGGGGGCACGCCGATGGTTGTGCTGCCGCGGTTTGACGCGGCCGCGGCGCTGGGGGCCATCGACCGGTACCGGATCGCGAGTTCGACCATGGTGCCGACGCATTTCTCCCGGCTGCTGGCGCTGCCCGCCGACCTGCGCACCCGACACGATGTCAGCAGCATGCGCCAGATCGCGCACACCGGAGCGCCATGTCCTGCCGATGTCAAGCGCGCGATGATCGAGTGGATGGGCCCGGTTGTCGTGGAAGCCTACGGCTCTACCGAGATCGGTACCGTCACGGCGATCGATTCGACGGACTGGCTCGCGCATCCAGGTTCGGTCGGCCAGGCGGTGCCGCCGTTCGAGGTCAGTATCCGAGACGGATACGGACAGGAGCTTCCGATTGGCGCCGAGGGCCTGGTGTGCGTGCGCAACGGGCGCGACGGCGGTCCGCGGTACCTGCATGACCCGGACAAGACGGCGGCCAGCTTCGTCGGCGACGGGTACTTCGTCATGGGCGAGATCGGTCTTCTCGACGCGGACGGGTACCTCTACCTGACCGACCGGGCGTCTGACCTCGTGGTGTCTGGCGGGGTCAACGTCTACCCGGCTGAGGCCGAGGCAGTGTTGGCGGCGCACCCGGGCGTGCAGGACGTGGCCGTCATCGGCGTGCCCGTTCCCGATCTCGGCGAGGCGCTGCTGGCGCTCGTGGTGCCCAGGGATCCCGCGCTCGCAGGCGAGGACCTCGTCGCCTGGTGCCGGGACCGGCTGACTCATTACAAGTGCCCACGTGCGGTGAGGTTCGTGCCCGACCTGCCGCGCACCGCGATGGGCAAACTCAACAAACGCGACCTGCGTGCTGCCTACGGTGCCG
>NZ_CAUVXG010000035.1:34268-44396 GCF_963555885.1 Protofrankia sp. Cr2 | reverse complement strand
CGGCACCGTAGGCAGCAAACGGCACCGTAGCCAGCCCGGAAACATGTCGCGGTCAGCGCGCCGCCCGAGCCGTGACCGCCGGGGCGCAGCCTCGTCTAGGAGGCCGCTGACCAACGTCTGTCCGGCTCGCGTCCCCCCGCATCCCGCCTGGCTTCGTTGTCGTCGGCCCGGATAGAACACCACTATCCGGGCCTCCGCCGCCTCGCCAGCCGGGCGCGGACGGCCCGCTCGCGGATCGAACGCCGTTATTCAGCGGCCTCCTAGTAAACAATCGCTCGATCAATTAGTATTGGGGAGCGTACAGAAGTGCATAGAGGGGAGCTGTGATCCTGATTGCTGGCACCGTCGAGTTGCTGCATCCGCAGGACCGAGACGATCGTGTCCCACGAGTCGTGCTCATCCAGTGGGTTCTGTCCTGCTTCCGTATCGTCCACGCCGGCGCGGATGCGGCAGTCCGCAGCGCGCTCGGGACTCCCGCCGCCTTGATCGAGGACCTGTCGTGACGGAGCTCGCCGGCCTCCCCATCCGCGTCGGGCGCAGCTTCGACGCCGTGGTGGTCGACTTCGGCGGGGTGCTGGTCACCCCGGTGGTACACGCGATCGCCGCGGTGGCGGCCCGGCACGGCGTCGAGCCGGGCGTGCTCCGTGACGTCATCCTCGGGCCGAGCGAGGTGTCCTCCGGTCACCCGTGGCACCGGGCCGAGCGGGGCGAGATCGCCTGCGCCGACCTTCCTGCCATGCTCGCGCCGATCGCCGCCGCCGCCGGGATCGCCGTGGAGGGCGACGAGCTCGACCTCATCCTGGACGCGCGCGTCACCGCCGTTGACGCCGTCGTCGGCCGGATCGGGGCTCTGCGCGCCGCCGATTACCGGACGGCGCTGCTCATCAACAGCTTCAAGGAGTTGCGGGCGCGCCTGGAGGCGATGGTCGACTTCGGGCTCTTCGACGTTGTCGTGGACTCCTGCGAGGTCGGCCTGCGCAAGCCGGACGCCGCCATCTACGAGCTCGTCGCCGAGCGCCTCGGGGCGTCGCCCGACCGGATCCGCTACCTCGACCATCTAGCTCACAACCTTCGGCCAGCGGCCGCCGCCGGCTGGAGCGTGGTCCACGTCGCGGATGCCGACACCGCCGTCCGCCAGCTGGACCGGCTTCTGGAGTCTCCGCCGGCGCTGACCACCAAGGCCCTCGCGGAAGCCGAGCAGAAGGTGGCGGCGCTGTCGGGCCCGTACCAGCGCCTCCTCGACGAGGACACCCATGAGGTGCCCGCCGTCCTCCGCCTGCAGCACAACTCCTGCCTCGACACAGAGGACATCCCCGTCCGGCGCTACACCTCGCGGGCCTATCACGAACGTGAGAAAGAGCGGCTGTGGTCCAGGGTGTGGCAGTTCGCCTGCCGGGAGGAGCACCTCCCCGAGCCCGGCGACGTCGTCGTGTACGACATTGCCGGCCGCTCGTATCTGCTGGTCCGTCAGGCGGACGGCACCATCCGGGGCTACGTCAACGCGTGCCTGCACCGTGGTAGGCGACTCAGGGATTACGACGGCCACTGCGACGGCCTTTTGCGCTGCCCCTTCCACGGCTTCGCCTGGCGACTCGACGGGAACCTCGCCGACGTGCCGGCCGGCTGGGACTTCCCCCAGCTGCCGGACCGTGACCTCACCCTCCCGCAGGTCCGGGTGGATAGCTGGGCGGGATTCGTGTTCATCAACCCCGACCCCGGCGCCGGACCGCTGGCGGAGTTTCTCGGCGGGATCATCGCCCACTTCGCTGGCTGGGACCTGGGCTCGGCCTACGTCGAGGTGCACGTGGCCAAGGTCATCCAGGCCAACTGGAAGATCGCCCAGGAAGCCTTCTGCGAGGCCTACCACGTCGCGGGCACCCATCCGCAGATCCTCCCCTGGCAGGGCGACCTGCTCACACAGGTCGACGTCTGGGACAACTTCGCCCGGGCCATCACCCCCGGCGGTGTTACCAGCCCTCATCTGACCTGGGTCCCGAGCGAGGAGGAGATGCTGCGCTCGATGCTCGACGTCCGCGACGGGGAGGCCAGCCCGATCACCCTCCGGCCAGGTGAGCGCATGCGGGCGGTCGCCGCCGAGCTGGCCCGGACGCGGTGGCGCCCGCTCGCAGGTGACCAGGTCGACCGCATGTCGGACGCCGAGATGATGGACAGCATTGACTACACGGTGTTTCCCAACTTCCATCCCTGGGGGGCTTTCAACCGCATTGTCTACCGCTTCCGGCCCAACGGCGACGACCACCGCAGCTGCATCATGGAGGTGCTGCTGCTGTCACCCTTTCGCGGACAGCGTCCGCGTCCGTCGCCCGTGCGCTGGCTCGCCGCGGACGAGCCATGGAGCGCAGAGCCGAGGCTCTCGTCGCTCGGCAAGGTGTTCGACCAGGACACGTTCAACATGGCCAACGTCCAGCTCGGGCTGGAGACCACGCTTCGGTCTGGCGTGCTGTTGAGTGAATATCAGGAGTCCAAGGTCCGCTGGTTGCACCGCACGTTGACCGAGTGGATCGGGGAGTGAGGAGCAGGTGAGCGAAGGCATCCACCACCCGTTCACGGGTGCTCTCTATGAGCCCGACGGCGACCTGGTGCGGGTAACCACCAAGGACGGCCGGGTCGGCCACTTCAGCGTCGACGGCCGCTGGGTCGGCGGAGAACTCCGCGATGCGGACCCTCAGCTGTGCGTCTGGATCGGCGGACCCCGGTACACCAGCAACCGGGTGGAATCCCCGCCTGCGTCCTGACGCGGCCGGGCCGAGGTGGCGCGCTCACCCGGCCCGGCGAGGCGCCGCCCGGCGCGGATGGCGCACGAGGTCCCCGGCGAAGAGGGCCTCGAGCCCGTCGATGGCCCGCCGGTGGTACTGCGGATCCGCCATCTGCGCGGAGACGTCGGTCAGGCCCACGAAGATGGTGTGCATCACCGCCTCGATGACCTCGCGGCGTTCCGGGTCGATCTCGCCGAACTCGATTCCGGCGTCGACCATCGGCGCTACGAGGTTGGCGCCCTCTCCTGGGCTGTGCGGGATGGCCGACCGCAGTTCCTGATGGCGCATGCGGTCGACGCGCGCCGTACCGAGGAACCGCGCAATAGAAGGATCCTCGCGATTCATCTGGTACACGGCCTCCATAACGGCCCGGAACTTGCCGGCGAAGGTGCTCTCCTCGTGCATCGCGCTGTTGAGGCGCTCGTTGACCAGCGCCGCCAGCTCCCAGTACACGGTCAGGTACATGGCCAGTTTGGAGTCGAAGTAGTAGTAGAGCGCACCCGTGGTGATGCCCGCCCGCATGGCCACGTCCTTGTTGGTCGTCCTCCCGTAGCCGTTTATGGCGAACATCTCCGCGGCCGTCGTGATGATCCGCTGGCGGGTCTCAGCTGCGTTGGATGCCGGCGGCCGTCCCAGTCTCGGCGCCTTGGACCTTGGCAAACTCCAAGCCCTCTTCCTGTCGGTCGCCGAGCCCCGCTGACGACAGTCCGATTCTGCCGGACTTCGACCACGCCCAGCCGGGACGACGAACAGCGCGACCCGGACCCGCATCGTCCGGCTGACAAGCGGCGCGTTGGCGGCGGGACAGCCCCGGGACAGCCCCTGGCCCGGTAGTCGGCGCCCTCAGCCCCTCGCAATGTAACCAGTCAGTATGTTACCAGCATCGGCCGCCAGTCAAGGACAGACTTCCGAGCCGGGCCGGACGGGGCGCTTCGATCACGAGTTTAAATTGACTGGTTGATTACTTGTGTAGCCTGCGTCACACTGACGCCTGATTGCCGAGGACGGAGGCGCACATGGCAGCGCTCGGGTGCAGGGTCGCCTGGGAGACCGGCGCGATGCGAGACATCGCTCGTGCCTTGCCGCGCGAGGGCGGCCAGCGTCACCTGGAATGCCACGGCGTCCCTTTTCCCGGTAGCTGGGGAGACTGTCCGCGACTGACCGGCGACCTCGACGCACCGGTACCTCATTTTCGTTCTCGACAGTAGTCAGCACACTAGTAACTGACTGATCAATTATGTCCTAGCCAGCCAGCCAGCCAGCCGGCTGGCGCCGTGCTGTTACCTCAGATGGGAGTCTCCATCGTTATGCTGAAAAAGTCCATGTGGTCACGGGCAGCCACCGCTGGCACCCTGGTTCTCGCCGTCGCCACGTTCCTGGCGGCCTGCGGCGGTACCGACTCGGCTTCACCGGGCAGCGGCACGACCGCCAGCTCCGGCACCAGCACATCGAGTGCGGCAGCAACCGACTTAGCTGCGCTGTCCGCGGTCGTGGCCAAGTACAAGCAGGCACCCACCACCATCCCGATCTCCACGCCGCTCAAGCAGGCTCCGGCCAAGGGCAAGACCTTCGTGTTCCTGCAGTGCGACGTCGCGCAGTGCACGCAGTTGTCCAAGGCGTTCGCCGCCGCGACAACCGCGATCGGCTGGGACCTGAAGGTGATCCCGTACAAGTCGGCAAATCCGGCGACGCTCATCTCGGGTATGCAACAGGCGCTGCAGTACAACCCGGTCGCCGTGGGACTGACGGGCATCCCCGGGGTCGCGTGGCAGTCGGAGGTGCCTGCCTACGAGAAGGCCGGCGTGCCTATCGTGGTCGGCCATGTCGGGCCACTGGCGATCACCAGCACCATCATCGCCAACATCAACAACGATGAGAGCGTGCAGAACACCGCCGAGGCGCTGGCCGACTACTTCATCGTCAACTCTGACGGGAAGGGCAAGATCCTCCAGTTCCAGGTGCCGGACTTCCCGATCCTCGGCTCCTTCGACCAGGCATTCCGGGCCAAGGTGCAGGCGTCCTGTCCCGACTGCTCGGTCACGCAGCTCACGGGCACCATCAGTCAGGTGACGAGCGGCGGCTCGACGGCGGCTATCGTCTCAGCACTGCAGCGCCACCCGGAGGTCACCTGGCTGGTCACCGACAACGGGCCGTGGGTGGACGGCCTCCCCGCGGCGCTCGCGGCGGCGCACCTGACCGTCAAGATCATTGGCGCGGGGGCCGCCGTCACCAACGAGACCGACATCAAGGCAGGGACGGTGACGGCCTTCACGGGCGTAGCCCTCAACTACAGCGCGTGGGCCATGTTGGACGCCGTCCTGCGCCACCTGGAGGGCACGCCCATCCCTGCCAACGAGGGCTTGCTGCCTATCCAGTTGCTCGCGAAGGACACGAACTTCACCGTGTCCGAGTCCTACGACGAGCCCGCAGACTACGCAGCACAGATGGAGAAGCTTTGGCACGTGGGAGCCTGAGCCCGGCGCCGGACGAGGACGGGGCGACGGCGCCTCGCCCCGTCCTTCGGGTTCGCGGCCTCACCAAGTCCTTCGCGGGGACGGTCGCCCTGTCGGACTTCGATCTGGACATCGAGCCCGGTGAGGTGCACGCCCTCGTGGGCGAGAACGGCTCGGGCAAGTCGACGGTCATCAAGATTCTCGCCGGTTACCATCGCCCTGACCCCGGCGGCGAGGTCGAGATCGACGGGTTGGCACTGCCCTTCGGGTCCGCCCAGGCGGCTCACGAGATGGGCTGTCGCTTCGTGCACCAGGACCTCGGGCTCGTCCTGCAGCTGTCCGTGGTCGACAATCTGTACCTGAACAGCGGGTTCGCGTGCAGGTTCGGGACGATCAGGGAAGCGGACACGCGGCGGCAGGCGACGGCGTTGCTCCGCCGCGTCGGCGTCCAGGTCGACCCCCGCACACCGGTCGGCGCGCTGTCGCTCGCCCAGCGCACGGGCGTCGCCGTGGCCCGGGCGCTGGAGGGTGAGGACGACCACCAGGTCAAGCTGCTCGTTCTCGACGAGCCGACGGCGACGCTTCCGGAGAACGAGGTGCACCAGTTGCTCGACATGGTGCGCCGGGTCGCGGCGCACGGCGTAGCTGTGCTCTACGTCAGCCACCGGCTGGACGAGATCTTCCAGGTCGCCGACAACGTCACCGTCCTGCGCGACGGCCACCTGGTCACAACGGTGCCCGTGTCCTCGCTTGACAAGCGGCGGCTCATCACCCTGCTGGTGGGTGACGAGCTGGGTGAGCTGCCCACCCCCGAGCCGCGCGGCACCGACGGCGTCGTCCCCTCCCTCAGCGTGCGGGGCCTGCGGGGCCCAGGGGTGCGGGGCGTGACCTTCGACGCCGGGCCGGGCGAGATCATCGGCTTCGCCGGGATCACCGGGTCGGGACGCGAGAGCCTGCTGGGCACGGTCTTCGGCGCCCTGCCCCGCCTGGCCGGGATCGTCGAGGCGAGCGGCCGCCCGCTGCCGCCATACGACCCGCGGGCCGCTATCGCCGCCGGCCTGGCCTACCTGCCGCCCGACCGCAAGGTCAGCGGGGCGATGATGGACCTCTCAGCCCGGGAGAACGTGAGCATTTCCGGCCTGCGGCAGTTCTGGCGCGGCCTGTCGCTGCGGCGCGGGGCTGAGCGAGCCGAGGCCCGCCAGTGGTTCGAGCGGCTGAGCGTGCGTCCCGCGGGGGCAACGGAGCGACCGCTGGCCAACTTCAGCGGAGGCAACCAGCAGAAGGTGTTGTTCGCCAAGTGGCTGCGGCTCCACCCCAAGGTATTCATGCTTGACGAGCCGACCCAGGGCGTGGACGTAGGCGCCAAGGGCGAGCTGCACCGCCAGCTCCTGGCCGCAGCCGCCGGCGGGTCCGCCATCCTCGTCAGCTCCTCCGACCTTGAGGAACTGGTCGCCCTTTGTCACCGGGTGCTGGTGCTGCGTACCGGTCGGGTCGTCGCCGAGCTTCACCGGTCGTCCGTCACCACTGCCAACATCTCCCACGCGTGCCTCGGCGAGCAGGAGGTCGTCAGCTTATGAGCTCGCGAGTTACCGTGCCGAGGATCAACCTCGGCTTCAACAGCTTCAGCGGGCTGTACCTGCTAGCCCTGTTCGTCATCGTGTTCGGGATCTGGACGCCGCACCTGTTTCTGACGGCGGCTACAGTCGAGTCCGTCGCCTCGCAGCAGGCCGTCACGGCAATGCTCGCGATCGCCGTCCTCATCCCGCTCACGGCAGGTTCCTACGACCTCTCGGTCGGAGCCACGATCAACTTCTCCACCATCATCTGCGTGTGGCTGCAGACCGGCCAAGGGTGGGGCATGTGGCCGGCCATCGCCGTTGCCATTGCTGCCTGCGTGGTGATCGGCGTCATCAACGGCTTCGTCATCGTCCGCCTCCGGGTCAACTCCTTCATCGCCACGCTCGGCATGGGAAGCATCATCACCGCCGTGCAGGACATCGTGTCCGGGCAGAGCCAGCCCATTCCGCCGACGACGACGTCGTGGCTGAACCTCACCCGGCTCAGCGTGGCAGGGTTCCAGATCATCGTCCTGTACCTGCTCGTCCTGGCCCTGATCGTGTGGTGGGCGCTGGAGCACACTCCCGCCGGCCGGTACCTCTACGCCAGCGGCGGCAACCCGGAGGCGGCGCGCCTGGCCGGCGTGAACGTGGGGCGCTACACGTGGTACTCCATGATTGCCTCGGCCACGGTGTGCGGCATCGCCGGCGTGTTCTACGGGTCGCAGACAGGCCCGTCACTCACCTTCGGCGTCGGCCTGCTCCTGCCCGCCTTCGCCGCAGTCTTCCTCGGCTCGACCCAGATCAAGCCGGGCCGCTTCAACCTGTGGGGCACGATGCTGGCCATCTACGTGTTGGCGGTCGGCGTGAAGGGCCTGCAGCTCATCACCGGGGTGCAGTGGCTCGCCGAAATGTTCAACGGGGTAGCCCTGGTCGGCGCCGTCTCCTTCGCCATGTACCGCCAGCGGCTGGTCCAGAGCCGTGCCCTCGGGCGCAGCGACGATCCTCTGCCCGAGGTCGCAGAGCCCACCCCGATCCGCACCGAGGACGTCGCCGGACTTGTGCCGTCCCGGACTGGTGACGGATGATGATCATCCATTGGCTGGCCACTGACAGTAGTGGCCAGCGACCTCCCGGTCGCGAGGAAGGGGAGCAGCATGGATGCCGCGGACCGCATCGCGATCGCTGACGTCGTCGCCCGCTACTCCGATGCCGTCAACGCGAACGACGCCGCCGCCTGGGAGGAAACGTGGGCGGAGGAGTGCACGTGGCAGCTCGGTCCGGACCGTCTGCTGCGTGGCCGCGACGAGGTGGTGGCGTTCTGGCGGGCGGCCATGGCGAGCTTCGAATCGGTGCTGCAGATGGTGGGCCACGGCCGCGCCCGCGAGGAGGGCGACGGCGCTGTGGGTTCATGGACGGTGTTCGAGGTGGGCCGCCGTGACGGGGCCAACGGCTTGGTGATCGGCTGCTATCAGGACCGTTACACCCGGCAGGAGGGTGCCTGGCTGTTCGCCGAGCGCCGCTTCACCGCCACCTACCGGGGCGGGCTGCCAGCCGGGAGCTTCACCGCGCTCCCGTCGCTGCCGGGAAATTTCTGAGGAGGTGCGGATGGCTATTCGACGTCTCGAGCCGCTGGAGGTGGCCCCGATGGGGTTTGGCGCTTGGCTCCTGCCTGCTGGACAGGCCCGTGCCGTCGAGGCGGGCACATGAGCGGCGCAACGGCGCCGATCCCCGGCGAACGGGCGGACCCCGGGCGGGAGCGGGCCGAGATCCTGAGTCTGGCGATCCGCTTCGCCGACTTGTGGGCGGTCGATCCCCACCAGATGGCCGACGAGATCTACGCCCCGTCGATCCACATGGAGTCGATGGCGAGGACCACCGTGGTCGACGGCATCGACATGCTCCACCGGCTCGAGGAACGGCTCGCCACGATGGTCCCCGAACACCGCCACGAGCTCGTCCGCGTCCTCGTGGATCAGCCGGAGGCGTTCCTGGAGACAACCGTGGTAAGCCCGACGACCGGCGAGTACGCTCAGGCAGCCCTGTGGTGGCGGGTCGGCGAGCCGGCCGCCGGACAGGCAGTCCGTCAGGTCGTCGACGAGGTCGGGTGGTTCGACTGGGCCCACCGGCGCGCCGACTCGACGGCCAGCCGGGGAACCGTTCCACCCGACGACCGCCGATGGCGTGGCGGCACAGACTGGTATCACCGTCTGGTCAGTGAGGCGGCAGCCGCATTCAGCGCTGACCCCGCCGCGGCCGCCAGCCGCTATCTGTCCGCTGACCCGGTCGCCACTCACGTCGGTCATACCGAGATCAGCGGGCGCGGGCCAGTCCTGGACGCCGTCGAGCGGTTCTCCGCCGTCCTCTCCCGATGCCGGATCGAGGTGAGCCGGGTCATCGGGGACGGGGCTGTCGTCGCGGTGCTGTTCACTCTCGGCAATGCCACGACACAGACCAGGGGGACGCTGGTTGCCACGCTCGACGCCGACGGCGCCGCCCACAGCGTCCGTCTCTACCTGGACTGGGACTGTGTTGCTGCGGACGGCCAGGCGCTGGTCCCGCCGCGCAGCGATCCAGCGGCCGATCACTGAGCGCTCTAAGCGTCCAGGCGAGCCAGCCCGTACCCGCCGCGAATATGGGAGGACAACACGATGGAGCAGCTCAGCGGAGGAGTCGCTGTCGTAACCGGTGCGGCCAGCGGCATCGGCCGAGCCGTCGCTGCGGCGTTCGCGCGGGAGGGCATGCGTGTCGTGCTGGCAGACATCGAGGCCGCCGCCCTCGATGACGCTGTAACCGAACTGCGCGGTGACGGGCATGATGTCCTGGGCGTCGTCACCGATGTCTCATCCGCCGAGTCCGTCTCCGGCCTTCGCGACCAGGCTGTCGATCACTACGGCACTGTCGATGTCCTGCACAACAATGCAGGCGTCGTCGCCGCCGGACTGATCGAGGAGATCCCGCTCGCGACGTGGCGGTGGGTGGTCGACGTGGACCTCTGGAGTGTCATCTATGGCATCCGCGCCTTCGTGCCGCTCATGAAGCGCCAGGGGCGTGGACACGTGATCAACACCGCCTCGACCGCCGGACTCCAGGCCAACCCCGGCATCGGCCCGTACAACGTCGCCAAGTTCGGCGTAGTCGCGATCACCGAGACCCTGCGTGTCGAATGTGAGGGGACGGGTGTGAACGCGAGCGTGCTCTGCCCCGGCGCTGTCAACACCAATATCGTCCGCGCCGAGCGGAACCGGCCCGCGAACGTCCCCGAATCAACCGGGGCTGTCGCGGATCGGTTCGCGGCCAGCTCCACCCGCCTCCTTGGTGAGCAGGGCATTACCCCGACCG
>NZ_CAUVXG010000035.1:0-34124 GCF_963555885.1 Protofrankia sp. Cr2 | reverse complement strand
CTGCGGCGATGGCTGACGGCAGCCTGGTTCGCAGGTTCGCCGGGTAGTGCCGTTTCACGGCGTTGTATCTCGCGCCATGGGGGACCTCGATCCCGCCGTCGCCCGCTTTGTTGGAAATCTGGCACCGAAGAGAACAGACCGAAGAGAACAGAAGGAAGCCATGTCCAGCCTTTTCGACATTCGTGGCAAGGTCGTCGTGCTGACCGGGGCCAGCTATGGTCTCGGCGAAGTCATGGCCCTGGCCCTCGCTGATGCGGGCGCCGACCTTGTCCTCGCCGCCCGCAGCGGCGAACTCCTCCAAGCCGTTGCCGACGCTTGCACGCACAAGGGCGTCAAGGCCACCGCCGTGGTCGCAGACGTCTCGAAGGAGGAGGACGTGGCGCGGATTGTATCCAGGGCGATCGAGAGCTACGGCCGCATCGACGTTCTGGTGAACAACGCCGGGATCTCCGATCTTCGGGGCCTGCCTGCGGAGAACTTCGACCTGGAAACCTTCCGCCGTATCGTCGACGTCGACATGGTCGGCGCCTACCTGCTTGCCAGGGACGCCGGCCGGCACATGCTGGCGGCAGGGTCCGGCTCGATCATCAACGTCTGCTCGATCCTCGCCAGCGGGGCCAACGAGCTCAGCGTCATCGGCTACACCGCCGCCAAGGGCGCTCTGCTCAATCTGACGTACCAACTTGGCTGCGAGTGGGCCGACCGGGGCGTTCGGGTCAACGGCCTCTCGCCGGGGTTCATCGTGACCCCGATGACGGCGCCCGGCCTCGAGGGTCTGGGCGTCGCGGAGTACGTCGCCAGCCGGACCCCGATGCGACGCGTCGGCCGGGCCGAGGAGCTCATCGGGCCGTTGCTGTTCCTCGCCTCAGACGCCTCCAGCTACGTCACCGGGCTCAACCTTCTGGTTGACGGCGGCACCAACGCCGGCAACGGCTACTACCAGGTGCAGCCGGGACATCATGGCTGGGGTGCCATGCTGGGGGCGCCGATGGTCGGCGACCCCTATCCCGGGCTGGTCCCCATGCCGGAGCGGTTCGCACCCTGGAAGGGCGGCATCCCCGGCATGCACACCCCCTGAGGTACGCCGTCCAACTGGTTCCTCCCCGCTGATCGCACGCCGCTGCCCGCACGCCGCTGACCGCACGCCGCTTCGCGCCGCACGGGTACCCCGGCTCCGTCGGCCCACGTAGAACACCACTACCCAGACCTCCTCGCGCCTCGCGATCTACGCACTCCAGCCCCATTCCTTGATCCGCATTTCCTTCGGTGCGACGAGTGGAAGGATGACGTCAGGAGGCGCCGGTTTTCGGCCGGAAAATGTACGTCAACCATCCACTCGTGCTGGACCGTGCCCCCTACCCTCGGAGCCCATGGACAGGATCGCCATCATCGGCTGCGGCGGCAGCGGCAAGTCGACCGTTGCCCGGCAGCTCGCCGAGGTCCTCGACGCGCCGCTGACCCATCTGGACACGATCTACTACGACGAGGAGTGGAACCCGCTCCCACCGGAGGAGTTCGCCGCCAAGCAGGAGCAGCTGGTCGCCGACAAAAGGTGGATCATCGAGGGCAACTACGCCTCCACACTGCCCATCCGGCTCCGCGCCGCCGACACCGTAATCTTCCTGGACCTCCCGGCCGCGACCTGCCTGTGGGGTATCGCCCAGCGCCGTTGGCACTACCGCGGCGGGCAGCACGCGGACGTGGGCGTCTACGACCGGATCACCTGGAACTTCATCCGCTACATCGCCGGATACCGCCGCACCATGCGTCCCCGCGTCCGCCAGCTCATCGCCGAGCACGCCCCCCACGTACAACTGATCATTTTGTCCAGCCGTCGGCAGTCGACGCGTTTCCTCGAGCGGCTACGCACCGGCGAGCCACCGACACGCTGACCGGCGTGGAAGGGGGGACAGGCCATGTCGACCAGCCCCTTCCTTGATCCGACCGGGGTGTGGGTCCTGTACGGCGACGCCGGCCGCCTCGCTCGCCGCACCGGTATGGAGCCCCGCCGATGAACCAATCGATCGAGATAGTCATCGTCCGCCACGGCGAAGCCGCCTGCAATGTTGCCGGGATCGTCGCCGGGGAAAAGGGCTGTACAGGCCTCACCGTGACCGGCCGTGCACAAACCGAACGCCTCGCCGCTCGGCTGACGGCCGAACACGCCATCCGCCCGCGCGGCGCCGCCGCTCAATACCGTCGCCTCTATCGGCACTGCACGGCTGCGAGGTCGGGCGCTGGCGGTCTTGGCTTTGACCGGTCCTACCGGGACCCGTTTATGGCGGCCGTGATGATCGCTGCCACGGTCGCCGGATCTGACACGTAGACCGCGTGACTGGCGGCGGTTTCACGGACCGTTGAGCCGGCTCGTTTCGACATGGACCGCTGCGCGTCTGGCGGGATCATGTGGTCCCTGGTTGTCACGAGGTACCAGCTCGGCCTGCTTTTCCACGCAGGTTTGATGATCTCGCCGGCGAGCGCCTCGACGCCCCATGGGACTTGGGCGTCGGCCATGAAGGCGGCTGTGTCCGGCGCCACGTCCGCAGCGAACGACTCTGCAAACTTCGCTTTGTCGAGGAACAGAAACCCGTCGACAGGCGGCAGGATCGGCGGAACGGGCGCCCCGGGAGGCGGGTTTGCGATGAGGGAGTTCACGGATTCGCCCGCGTCGGGCGCGAAGGCGCAGACGTAGACGAGAGCCTCCACATTCGGGTGGTTGCCCGCCTCGCTGATAACCACACCGCCATACGAATGACCGACCAGGATCACCTGATCATCGTATTGATCCAGAACTCTCCTTGTGACGGCGACATCATCCGCCAGCGATTTCGTCGGGTTCTGTACCACACTGACTTGATGACCGGCTTTCCGCAGAATGTGATATACCGGTTCCCAGCCGGAGCCGTCGACAAATCCGCCATGGACGAGAACGACATTTTTCACGGGCATTCCCCTCATTTGGCATGCCTTCATGCCTTCATGCCTTTGTGACGTCGGGGACCTGGCCGCCCCACTCGCATGCTAGCGTCGCGACAGGTTTAGAGCGCCCGGCAATAGGGGCGTGCCCCGACCACGCGACGCCGCGTCCCTATTGCCGGGCGCTCTAAATGGTACCGCCGAATGACGGCCCTTGAGCGCTCCAGTCTCGCTTTGCGTTGGCAGCGTTGCCGATGTTCGGGGTTGTCGTCGGGGTCGTGACCTGCTTCGAACGCTTCAGCTGAGCTGCTCGGCCAGCTCGACGATGATGCCTTCGGGGCCGCGGACGTAGCAGAGCCGGTAGCTGTCCTCGTACTGCTCCAGCTCGCCGACGAGTTCGGCGCCGTGGGCGTGCAGGCGGGCGAGGACGTCCTCGATGTCTTCGACGGCGAACGTGATGTGGCGGATGCCGGGCGTGTTCGCCGGTGCGTTCGGCTCGGCGCTGGCGGCCGTCGGCGTGTGGAACTTCGTCAGCTCAAGTCGGCTGTGGCCGTCCGGCGTCCGCACGACGGCGATGTCGGCTCGGACACCGTCGAGCCCGACGACGCGGTCCACCCATCGTCCCTCGACTGGTGCCTCGCCTTCCAGCTCCAGACCGAGTTCGACGAAGAACGCGGTAGCAGCCGCGAGGTCGTCGACAACGACGCCGACGTGGTCCATCCGCTGGATCGTCATGTCCGTAAGCGTAGGGGACCCGGACGGTTCCACGCTGTGGCGGCTCGTCGTCGGGCCGGCGCGGCTGCTCCTCATGCGTGATTCCATGTCGAGAACCTCTGACCGGCTCCGCTCACCAGGCGAGGGCCGCGAAAGGCGCGGCCGCGACATCAGGAGATCATCATGCCGAAGTACCTGCTGCTCAAGCACTACCGCGGCGGCCCGCAGCCGCACCGTCCCGTGCCCCCGATGGACCAGTGGGCACCCGAGGACGTGGAGGCGCACATGGCCTTCCTCCGCCACGTCGCGGAGCTTCTGGAGGAGCGCGGCGAGTACGTCGACGCCCAGGCGCTGACGCCCGCGCGTACCTGGGTGCGTTACGGCGGCCCGGACGCCGCGCCGGTCACCACCGACGGCCCGCATCCCGAGACCAGCGACCTGGTCGCCGGCTGGTACATGATCGACGTGGAGTCCCACGCGCGCGCGCTGGAGATCGCGGCCTACGTCTCCTCCGAGCCCGGCCCCGGCGCCAAGCCGCTCTACGAGTGGATCGACGTCCGGGAGGTCATGACCGCTCCGGCGTCCGGGGTCTGACCGGCGTGTCCGGCCAGCCGAGGGACCGGGTGGACGAGGGCGAGCTGCGCGCCCTCGTCCCCCGGGTGCTCGCTGGGTTGGTCCGCCGCGGCGAGGACTTCGACGCCGCCGAGGACGCGCTGCAGGAGGCGCTCATGGAGGCGCTGCGCGTCTGGCCCGAGCACCCGCCGCAGGACCCGCGTGCGTGGCTGTCCACGGTCGCGACCCGGCGATTGATCGACGCGCGCCGCAGCGATGCCGCCCGCCGCGCCCGCGAGGACACGCTGCACGAACAGCCGGAGCCTGAGCCGCCCACCACCGAGACCGGAGACGATACCCTCTTCCTGCTCTTCTGCTCCTGCCATCCCGATCTCGCGCCCGCATCCCAGGTGGCGCTCACCCTGCGCGCGGTCGGCGGCCTGACCACCCGGGAGATCGCCGACGCCTTCTACGTCCCGGAGGCGACCATGGCGCAGCGGATCAGCCGGGCCAAGCGCAGCCTGCGCGGGCGCCGCCTGGACGAGCCCGGCGACCTCGCGGTCGTGCTGCGCGTCCTGTACCTCGTGTACACGACCGGGCACGCGGGACGGGTCGACCTGGCCGCCGAGGCGATCCGGCTCGCCCGCCAACTCACCCTCGCCACCGAGGAACCGGAGGCGCGGGGGCTGCTCGCGCTGATGCTCCTCAACCACGCCCGGCTCCCGGCGCGACTCGACGGGCAGGGCCGGATCGTCACCCTCGACCGGCAGGACAGGGGCCGCTGGGACACCCGCGAGATCGCCGAGGGCGTGCGCGTCCTGCAGTCAGCGCTGACACTGGAGCGTCCCGGCCGCTACCAGGTCGAGGCCGCCATCGCCGCCCTGCACGACGACGCGGCAAGCCCCGCGGAGACCGACTGGCCGCAGATCCTCGCCTGGTACGACGACCTGGTCGCCCTCACCGACGACCCGGTGCACCAGGACCCCGCCGCTGTGCTGGGCCGCGCTGTCGCGGTCGGCCACGTGCTCGGTGCCGTCGCGGGGCTGCGCGAGACCGACCGGCTACGCGAGGTGCTCGGCGACCGCCACCGGTGGCATGCGGTCCGCGGCCACCTGCACGAGCTCGCCGGCGATCTGCCGGCCGCTGGCGCGGCGTACACGCAGGCCGCCCGCCGGGCCACGGACGTCGCCGAGCGCGACCACCTGGTCCGTCAGGCCGCCCGCGCGCGGGCCGCCGAGCTATAGAGGAACAGTCGTCTCGCTGAGCGTCCTCCATAGGCTCGCGTACCCAGCTATGACCCGATTGAGCCGAGCAACTCATCGCTGGCCTCTTCAGACCGATCGCCGATCGCCGATCGCCAATCGCCGATCGGTGGTGGTGGCTGCGTAGGGTTGGGGCGCAGCGTGATCCGTGCGGAGCGCCTGATCCTGGCGCGAGCGACGCACCTGGACTCGCTGGCCGCCCGGCTGGCCGAGCCGCGAGTCCGCCGAATCGTGCTGCTCTTGCTGGCCGGCGACCTGGTGCAGCTCGACCCCTACGACGACGACCTCGCCTACGCCTGCGACCTCGGCCTGGTCACCCCGAAGGACCCGGTCCGGATCGATCTGCTCATCCGCTGGCCCTACATAAACGAGAACGGCAAACGCCACTGGCAGCGGGAAGCCCTCGAGCTCAAGGTCTGGCATCCCGACAAGGCCGACCCGCTGCGCCAAGGCATGACTCAGCTCGACCGCTACCTCGACCGCCTCGGCCTCGACACCGGTATCCTGATTATCTTTGACCGCCGCTCCGACGCCCCCGACCTCAGTGAACGCACCCAGTTCGACATTGCCACCACCCAGACCGGCCGCACGGTCACGGTCCTGCGGGCGTAATTCTCCTTTCGCCCACCAAGCCACCGACGCTCGGGCGGGCACTGTTCCGTGCCAGAACTCGGATTCGGACCAATGTCAGTGAGAGGACGATCGGAGGTCGGCGGCAGCTGACCACCGCCAGCCTGCGGATGGGCGCTTACGGGTATGCCGGCACCGGTCCGGCTGCCGGAGATGACGGACTGGTGCCATCCAAAGTGGTCCGCCCTGGTCAGAGCCGCCGGAGGCGGGCCACCCCCGCTGTCAACGGACACCTGCGTGTTTTCGCCAAGGTAGAAGCGGTGCTCGTTGCCGCGTGAGGGCGCCGGTCAGGGCTGGACGAGGACCTTCAGGGCCTCGCGGTCCGCCATGGCGCGGTAGCCCTCGGGTACCTTGTCGAGGCCGATGGTGCGATCGAACACCCGGCCGGGCTGGAGCTTGCCGTCGAGGACGTCGGGAAGCAGGTCGTCGATGTAGGCGCGGACCGGGGTCAGGCCGCCGGTGAGGGTGATGTTGCGGCGGAAGAACGGGAAGCCGATCGGCCCGTCCGCGTACTGCGGGGCGCCGACGCGGCTGACCGTGCCACCGTCGCGGACCACGCCGAAGGCCATCTCCAGCGCAGGCAGGTGACCGACGCACTCCAGCACCGTGTGCGTGCCGAAGCCCCTGGTCAGCTCCCGCACGCGTGTGATGCCCTCTGCGCCGCGTTCGGCGACGATGTCGGTGGCGCCGAAGTAGCGGCCGAGGTCGGTGCGGTCCTTGTGCCGCCCCATCAGGATGATCTGATCGGCGCCGAGACGCTTGGCGGCCAGCACCGCCGAGAGGCCGACCGCGCCGTCGCCGATGACCGTGACCGTGGTGTGCGGGTTGACTCCGGCGGTCACGGCGCAGTGGTGGCCGGTGGGAAGGACGTCGGAAAGGGTGAGCAAGGAGGGCAGCAGTGCGGAGTCCTCGCCGACGGGCAGCTTCACCAGCGTGCCCTGCGCGTACGGGACGCGCACGGCCTCGCCCTGACCACCGTCGACGCCGCCAGTGGCCCAGAAGCCACCGTGCGGGCAGGAGGTGTGCAGGCCCTCGCGGCAGTATTCGCAGGTGTTGTCGGCGTAGAAGAAGGGCGCGAGCACGACGTCACCGGCCTTCAGCCCGTTCACCTCCGAGCCGGCCTCCTCGACGGCGCCGAGGAACTCGTGACCGATGCGGTCGCCCTGGTCCTGGGAAGGCATCGAACCGTAGGGCCACAGGTCGCTGCCACAGATGCAGGAGCGCAGGACGCGTACGACGGCGTCGGTGGGTTGCTGGATTTTCGGATCGGCGACGTCCTCCACTCGGACGTCACCGGCGCCGTAGATCAGTGTTGCTCGCATGACGGTCCCTCCGCATCGTTCGGCTGGTTGTGCCTGCCCTCGCGATGCCGCGCGGATCAGCCAATTGGACAATTGCATCCGGGGAGGGGTGATATCCAGGGAGAAAACTGTCCCCCCATGCCACGTGGCGAACGGTGCCAGACTGGACAGCATGACCAGCGACGCGCATCTCAACGAGCTGGGAGAATTCCTCAAGGCCCGGCGGGCCGAGCTCAGCCCGCGCACCGTCGGGCTGCCCGACATCGGCGGGCCGCGGCGCGTGCCTGGACTGCGCCGCGAGGAGGTCGCCCAGCTCGCCGCGATCAGCAACGACTACTACACCCGCCTGGAACAGGGCCGCATCCAGCCGTCCGCGCCGGTGCTGGCCGCCATCGCCCGCGTCCTGCGGCTGGGGGACGACCAGCGGGACTATGTGTTCGAGCTGGCCGGAAAGCACACTGGCGGGCCGCGTCGGCGTGCCGCGCAGAAAGTCCAGCCGCAGTTGCGGCGGATGCTTGACGATCTCACCGCGACCCCCGGTATGGTTCTGGGTCGCCGCATGGATATTCTGGCGTGGAATTCCCTGGCCGCCGCCCTGATCGTCGATTTCGCAGAAATCCCGGAAAAGAAGCGCAACTACGTCCGGCTGCTCTTCAGCGATCCCGCGATGAAGATGCTGTACCCGGACTGGGAGACTCCCGCCCGCAATTGTGTCGCCCAGCTGCGCATGCAAGCCGCCAAATACCCCGACGACCCGCGGCTGATCGCGCTGGTGGGCGAGCTGTCGGTGCGGGACGCCGACTTCCGGCAGTGGTGGGGAGCCCATCACGTGGCCGCCCGTGGCGGGGGCACCAAGGTGCTCAACCACCCGGTTGCCGGCGAGCTCATCCTCGACTGGGACACCCTCATCGCCACCACTGACCCCGAGCAGGAACTCGTTATCTGGACCGCGCAGCCGGGCACGCCGTCCTACGACGGCCTGCGCTTCCTCGCATCCTGGGCCGCAAGCAGCCGTCGGCCCGCACCCGACGCCACGATCAGCTGACGGAACGCACCCGACGCCACGAGCAGCTGACGCCCCGCCCGCGCGCCGAGTCGCCGGGCGGGGCGGGGCGGGTCAGGGAATGCTGAGGACGATCTTTCCGGTAGCGGCCCGGAGTGCGGTACTCCGGGCCGCCCATGTCGCTCGCCGACGGCGGCTTCAGCTGAGAACCTTGACTACTTCCTGAGCCAGCGGGACAGCCGAGTTCGGGTTCTGGCCGGTGTAGAGGGCGCGGTCGACCTCGACGTGCGGGGCCCATGGCTCGCCGACGCGGTAGTCCACACCCAGGGCGACGAGGCGATCCTGCAACAGCCACTTGGCCTTGTCCGCCAAGCCGTTCGCAATCTCCTCCCCATTGGTGAGGCTGGTCAGGCGGTAGCCCGCGAACGGGGACTTGCCGCTGGCGTCGACGGCGGTCAGGAGGGCCGCGGGGCCGTGGCACACCAGGGCCAGCGGCTGGCCCGCGGCCAGGCTCTCGGCCATCAGCCGCCCGGCCTCGACGTCGACGGACAGGTCCTCCATCGGACCCCAGCCGCCTGGGACGAAGACGGCGGCGTAGTCGGCCAGCCGCACATCCTCAAGCCGCATTGGGTGGGCCAGCTCGGACGCGTCGCGCACCGCGTCCCGCATCTGCTGCGCGCCCTCGGGTCCGCCGTTGAAGTCGGCGGTGAGGCTCAGGGCGTCGACGGTCGGCGGTACGCCGCCCGGGGTTGCCGCTTCGATCTCGTAGCCGGCGTCCTTGAAGACCTGGTAGGGGCCGATCGCCTCCTCGGCCCAGTAGCCGGTCGGCTGCTCGGTGCCGTCGGCCAGCGTCCAGTGGTCGGCGGCGGTCACCACGAAAAGAATCTTCACCATCGAATCCTCCTTGTGAGTTTGTTCCGCGGCCGGTTCTTGCGTTCTCACGCGGTCAGCGGCGCGGAATGACGATTGCGGGTCAATGGGACGCCGACGGACGGGGTGGCCATAAGCCCAGGGGTCCCTTCTGGCCGTGGGGTGGTTCCCCTGCGGCTAACTGGCTGTGGGCGGCTGCTGTCAACCGTTCAGCGCCCGGTCGAGGACAAGGCTGTCGGCGGCCTGCCGCAGCTGCGCGAGTTTGCCGTCGCGAATGGTCCACAGGTGGATGAACCGCGCCTGCGTGTTCTTCCCCGCCTTTGTCACACCGTGGTAGTGTCCGAGGACGAAGACGTGGTTGTCATCATCCGCGTAGAACTCCTCACCTTCGGCGTAGAAGGAGGCAAACAATGGGAAGAGTGGGCCGAAAAAGTCGTTCATCATGCTGTCGTAGCCCTTGTACACACCGCCGTTCGGGAAACCGGGGGTGATGTCCCAGACGATGTTCGGGTCCATGAGCTCTTTGGTCACGGCCGGGTCGCCCTTGGAGTCGTACATCCTGCGGACCAGAGCGATGTTCGGAGAATCGGACATGATGCGCTCCTTACGGATCGGGGATCGGGCGGCCGTACCCGTCAGTTGCCGCTGTCGGAGAGGAATTCGCTCAGCTCGGTGGGATGTGCGTCGCTGGTCACGCTTGTCAGTCTGCCACCGTTCACCCGCCCCTTGGGGGGAGAGTTTCCTCCCTGGATGATTCCATCCCAGGATAGGCTGCCCCCTTTACGCACGGTCTACATTGTCAGTTAATGGGTGTGGACGAGGCGACGCTGAACGTCGATGGGAGTGTCAGATGTTCTGTCATCTGGAGCAGGTCGCGGATGGCTTCAAGACCATGGACGAACGCCGGGCGATCAAGACCCTGCTGTGCCCGTAACCCACCTGGTCCGCGGCACCTCCACCACGACTCAAGGAGATACAGCATGCACACACGAACGCTTGGTCAGGGTCTGCGGGTCTCGGCCATCGGCATGGGCTGCATGGGCATGTCGCAAAGCTACGGGCCCAACCCGGGAGACCGCCAGGAGATGATCGGCGTCCTGCGGGACGCGGTCGATTTCGGGATCACGTTCTTCGACACCGCCGAGGTGTACGGGCCCTACGTCAACGAGGAACTCGTCGGTGAAGCGCTCGCCCCTGTACAGGACCAGGTAGTGATCGCGACGAAGTTCGGGTGGCGTATCGAGGACGGCCGGTCGGTCGGGCTCGACAGCAGGCCCGAACAGATCAGGCGGGTGGCGGACGCATCCCTACGCCGGCTGCGGGTCGACACGATTGACCTGTTCTACCAGCACCGCGTCGACCCCGACGTCCCGATCGAGGACGTCGCCGGCACGGTGGGTGAGCTCATCCAGGCCGGAAAAGTGCGCCACCTCGGCCTGTCCGAGGCGGCAGCGGCAACGATCCGCAGGGCGCACGCGATCCACCCGGTAACCGCGGTACAAAGCGAGTACTCGCTATGGACCCGCGATCCCGAGCCGGAAGTCCTGCCAACCTGCGCGGAGCTGGGCATCGGCTTCGTGCCGTTCAGCCCGCTCGGCAAGGGCTTCCTCACCGGCACCTTCGATGTGTCAACCGCGTTCGGCCCCGGTGATATCCGGACGACGATCCCGCGATTCACCGCGGAGAACCGCGCCGTGAACCTCGCGCTGGTCGATCATGCAGCCGCGCTCGCGCAGGCCAAGGGGGCGACCCCGGGGCAGGTGGCACTGGCCTGGCTGCTCGCCCAGCATCCGTGGATCACGCCGATCCCCGGCACCCGGCGGCGTGCGCGGCTGGCGGAGAACGCCGGCGCCACCCAGGTAGCGCTCTCCGCTGACGAGGTCGCCGACCTCAACACGACGGCGGAGCGGTTCGGAGTGCATGGCGACCGCTACAACGAGCTGCACATGGGTCTTGTCGAGCACTGAACGGCCATGCCCGAGCGCCGCGGATAAGAGCGCCCGGCATAGGGGCGTGGATGAAGGTGCGTGCCCGTCACGGTTGTGTGCAACGGAGCCGGCACCAAAGATCGCAACAAACCCTCTCCCGGCGCTATGGCTGGTCGAGTTCGGTCAGGTCGGGCCAAACCACCGCGTCATTCCTGGCACGGTCGACGCGCTTGCGGATGGCGTCCGGCAGGTCGTCCACCAGGCCGCCCAGTGTCTGGAAGCTCTCGATGAACCCGGTCTCGTGCCACGGGCGGGCTGGGCACACCTCGGTCCGGTCGACGGCGATTCCGATCGTCCGCATGGCACAGCGTGGATGACCGGTCTCGGTAAGCTCGCTGGTGCAGCTTGCGACCGGATGCGGCGCGGTGGATGCCCGCACAGCGACCTGCCCCGGTCCGCGGGCGGCGGTGGCCGCAAGCACCAACGCCTTGCCGTGGTTGTTCCAACCCCGCCACTCCTCGTCCATCTTGATCCGCTGGGTCAGCGCGCGGATGATCGGCGTGCGTACCGTCCACAGCGGAGGCAGCACGGACGCGGCCAACTCCACGGCACTGTCGTTCCCGGGCGCGCGACGAGCATGCGACGCAATGGCGTCACGAAGAGAGCCGATCATGGCGAGCGCTTCCAGGCCGAACGGCTGGGTGGGCCATGCCGGGCCGGCCGGATGCGCTTCGGGGTCTCGCAGCTCCCGCATGAGCCCGCGCAGCCGCCGGAGCAGGAGCGGGAGGCCGTCGGTCACGTCCGGCGCGCGCCGCCCGCGCACCCAGTCCGCCACGATGGCGCGTTCGGTGACACTGGTCTCCCTGAGCAGGGAGGTGACCATCCGGGTGGCGAGGGCGTCCGCGACTGCAAGCACCTCGACGTGGCCGCCGGCCTGCGCTGCCGGGTGACCGGCACTGTACGTGCCGGTCCGGTGGGTGCCGGTCCGGTGGGTGCCGGTCCGGTGGATGGCGAGTTCGCCCGGCGCCACCGGCAGTGTCCCGCGGGCGGGCGTCAGCCGGATGTCACGCAGCCCGCGGTGGAGCCGGTCGAACACACGGCCGGCCTCGGAACCACCGATCGCCACCGCAGCCGCGGACCAGAAGGTGACAACGTCCGGTTCGTCCGTCCCACGACGGGCCGGATGCGTGTCGGGGACGGTCATCGCGCGGTGCAGATCCTTCTCCAGGCAGGTCAGACGTCCCATCACGTCGGACACGCATCGCTGTGCACCGTCGCAGGACGCGGCAGCGGCGTCACCCCTGCCCGGCAGGCCACGCCACTCCTGGATCGCATGCGCGTACCCGGAGATGGTGAGCAGGAAGTCGGCATTGCCCCGGACGGTCAGCGAGGCGCCCGGTGCCGACAGGCCCGAGTCCCGGCACATCGCGGCGAGCTCGGCACCGCGGTCGAGCACCGTCGCGGCCGCCTCGTCCCCACAGCCGGCATCCGGCCGGGACACCGCCACTGCCGCGGCGACCATCATTCGCAGCATCGGCGGTTCGTCGCGGCGCGCGGCCAGGACGGTGTCGATGTGGTGGGTCTCGCCGAGCCGTAGGACGAACTCGGCCGGGTCTTTGCCACGGACAGCGATCGCCACCTCGGGGGGCGTCCCGGGCTGGCGCAGCAGAACCTCGAACCGGTCGGCAGCGTTGGCGAGGTTCCGGTGCACCCCCGCGCCGCCCCGCCCAAGACTGAGGGTCGCGGCGAGCAGCAGTTCCTCCTGTTCGGGCGAAACGTTCCCGTGGAGGCGGGCCTGCACCCCAGCCGCGCACGTGCACATGGCCGCGACCGCGGCTTCGGCCCCGGCGAAAAGGGACAGCACTCGGTCGAGATCGGCCGGGTCGAGAAGGTCGAGTACCGCCCATGCGGCGCGGGCGAACCGCGCGGCATCCGCTCGCCGGGTCACGGTAGCTCCTCGGTCCGTATCCGCACCGTCGGCGCCCTGTCCGGTTCGGTGGCGCTCCAGATGGTCGCCCGCAGCAGCCCGGATGGGCCCATGACCAGGGATTCCCAGCGTTCGGACCCGTCGTCGAACGAGACCGACAGCCGCGCCCGAGGTGGCCCGGTACCAGCGGGCTCGGCGACCACGTCCACCATGCCGCGCCGGACCTCCCACCTCAGAGTGGGCCGGACGCCGGCCGCCACGGCGATGTCCGCCGGCAGTTCCCATGTGCCCATGGCCGCGACCGCAGCGGTGTCTTCGGCGCCCCCACCGATGGATGGATTCTCGAGCGAGTCGTCGAAGTCGTCGGCATCGTCCACGGAACCGTTGTCCACGCCGCCGGACATGAATACTGGGTCGGCCGAGGGGAGCGCGGCGAGCCCGCGGCGCAGGTCGTCGACGCCGAGCAGCGCCCACAGGCCGTTTGCCCACCGCCCGATACCGCTGAGCCCGATACCGCTGAGCCCGGGGACAGGACCACGGGCACCGGACGCCGCGTCCCGCGTGCCGGGATCGGCCACGGTCGCCAGCATCCGATGACGGTAGGGAGCCCAGACGGCGGCGAGGTCGTCGAGGGCCAGGAGGTCCAACCGCGTCCACCGGGAGCGCGGCGCGTGGTCGACCACCTGCTCCGCAATCGCGAACAGACGCTCGCCGAGCAGGTCCCGCACATGGGTGGGCAGCCGCCCGCCCGCCTCGACGGGCAGCGCGATGAAGGCGGGCGGACCGTGCGGGTCGTCGTCGACGAACGCGGCGCGCAGTCCGGGACGCAGGTCGGCCTCGACGGTTGGCTCCGCGGTCAGCAGCGTGACGTGCACCCGGCCGCGCATGGGGAGGTAGTCGACCCGGACGTGGCCGTCCCAGGCTGTCAGGCTCACCTGCCCCACCCCCGCCGGACGGTTTGCTCCGGGTCGTCACGGTAGCGCCTTGCGGGCGCGGCTGATTCGCCGCCGTCCCCTGGCCGGATTCCACAGACACGTATCCGACCCGGCGGACAGATGTCCGCCGTCCGCCGACGCCCGCCATCCCTATGTCGGGCCGGACGGCGGACACCCGCCGACCCCGCGTGGTCCCGGCCGCGAGGACGCGAGGAGAAGAGGCGGTTGTGGGCGGCGACGACGAAGACGACAACCCGTAGGCCGGACGCGGGCCCGTCCGTTCGGGGATTTCGGGATTTCGGGGGGATGGACGGGCCCGTGCGGTGATCCGTGGCCGTGGTGCCGGGTACGGGATGATCCGGTAGGAGAGGGGAGGGTCGTCCTGTTCTCGTGCCGGGCGGCCCGCCCGTCATCGGGTAGGCGAATAATCGCTGCCACCGGACACCGACGGCGGGGGAGATGGTGGATCACCACCTGGCTGATTCGGGCGATCCCTGGGATCGGGACGCGCGTATCGAACTGCTGGCATCGCTCGTCGACACCGCAGGCACAGACCCTCAACAGATGTGGGAATACGGCCAGCTCCTGTTCGAGCGCGGTGACGAGACCGACTCGGTCGCGGACCTCGAACATGTCGTCTGCTGGCTGGAACGGGCACTGCGGGCGGGGGTGGAGGACGCCGCACCCGTGTGGTGCCTCTTGGCCGAGGCATATCAGCGGCTGGCGGAACTTGGCGGTGCTCCACGGTTGCGTGCGGCCAGCGCGGAGTGTGTCCAACTTGCCGTGGACGCAGGTCTGGACGATGAGCTGGTACCCACGGCACACCGCCTGCTCCTCGAGGAGTACGCCCGCCGGCTGGGCGGGAGTGATCCGGCTGGGGGCGCCGCCGACGCGGTGGCGGTGGCGGCGGCCCGCGAGGCACTGGCCGCCGCGTGGCCGGTGCTCACCCGACCCGACCTCGGACCGGTCGACCGCGCCGAACTGGCGATGGCGGTCTGCGCGGTGGACATGTGCCTGGCCGGCCTGGTCGTGGGTTGGGTGTGTATCGAACGGGTCGGTTATGCGCTGAGGCTGGCGGCCGCGCATCCCGAGCCGCCGGCCGAGTGGGAGATCCGCCTCCACCTCGTCCAGTCCATGGTGGCCCTGTACGGGGAGGTGACGTCCGAACGGAACCATGTTCTCGATGGTGCGGGAGCTACCGAGTTTGACTTGTTCGTGGACGCGGCGGCCCGAAGCGGGCATGCCGACATGCTGGGCCCACTCATCGGGCTGTGGTCGTTCCAACGGGCGGCGGTCTCCGGCGACCAGGAACGGATGCGGGCCGCGGCAGCCCTGCTGGGACAGACGGCCGATCCCGGCTCGCTCGCGATGGCCGCGTTCGCGGAGATGGCAATGATCGCGCGTTCCGGCGAAGTGACCGCAGAGTTTCTCGCCGCACTGGATCGGACGATCGCGGCCTGCGAGGCATCCACCGCGTATCAGCCAGCCGACGAGTGGACGCCGGCTTTCCTGCTACCGATATTGCGCAGCCTGCGTTCGCTCGCCGTGCCCACGTTCGGCAGGGCGGCGACCGAATCGCCACTGCCGCACCTGCGGGCGCGAGCCTTCGGCTGTTCCTCTCGGCCTTCCGGGGGGTTCTCCCAAGACGAGATCGCAGCGACTCTCGCCGAGATCACGTCCGTTCTCGGTGCTGTCGCAGCCGTGGAGAGCGCCGGAGCATCCGCCGTCGCCCGGCAGCTGGCCCTGTCACAGGTGGAACAGGTGCTGTCCGCCCTACCGCGGGGTCGTGCGGCATGGATCATTGGTGCCACCGGGATCGCCGCCCAGTGGCTGTCTCTCGGCCGGGACGGTGGTGTGGCGCATGCGGTGGACCGGGCCGTTGCCTGGGCGGAGGATGCGCTGGGCTCGATACGGGTGGAGAACCCGCCGTGGGCGGACACCGCGTTGCTGGCCGCCGAGGCCAGGCGGCTGCGTGCATGGCAGGGAGACCGTGACCACGGGCGCGCGCTCGGACTGTCGGCCTTACGCGCCAGGACGTGGCAGGTGCTTCTGCAGTCAGGCACCGAACACGGCCGCGTCGCCGCCCGGGCCGCTGCGGCCGACGCGCGGCGGGTCGCCGAGTGGTGCGTGGCCGACCGCGCCCTGAACAGGTCGGCTCTGGATGACCTGGTCGCCGCGCTTGACGCCGGCCGCGGCCTCGTGCTGCATGCAGCGGTCACCATGCGGTCGGTCGCGGATCGGCTGACCGTCCTCGGCCGACCCGAGCTCGCCCAGGAGTGGATCCGGGCCGGGGGAGCGGACCGGATCGAGCTTCCCGGGATGACGGGTCTGGGGGCGGACCTGCACGGGGACCTGCGCGAGCGGGTGCTCGGGGTGCTCGCCGCAGAGGCGGCGGAGCTGCTCGACCCGCCCACCCCGGAGGAGATCCGGGCGGCGCTGCGGACCCATGGCTCGGACGCGCTGGCGTACCTCGTGCCCGGGGAGGGCGACCAGCCCGGCCGCGTCGTGATCGTGTTCGCAGCCGGTCCCGTCGAGGTGCTCACGTTGCCGGAGCTTCGCACCGGGCCGGACACCCCGCTGGAGCGGTACGCCGTGACCCACGCGGCCTGGAACGGCGGCGCGCACAACCGCGGGGAGGAGCGCCGGGATGCGCTCGGGGCGTGGCGCGCCGCGCTCGGCGAACTGACCGGGTGGGCCGGCCGCGCCGCGGGCGACGCCCTGCTGGCAGCGGTGACCCGCCGGGCAGCCGATCCGGGCTGCCCCCGCCTGGTCTTGGTTCCGATGGGCGCGCTTGCTCTCGTGCCCTGGCACGCGGCCTGCCTCACCGGCGGCCCGGCAGGCGTACGTGCGGCAGGTGTACATGCGGCAGGCCCGCGCCCGTCCATCGGCGGTGCGGCGGCCGGTACCGGTACCGGTACGGGCACGTCTTCCGCGCCGGTGCTGGCAGCCCACGCGGTGATCTCCTACATCCCGTCTGCCCGGCTGCTGTGCCGTGCCGTGCGGGCCAGGCCGACGCCTGGCGGGAAGGTCCTCGTCGTCGGCGATCCGGACGCCCCCGACCTGCCCCGGGTGGGGGCGGACGCGGGCTTACTGCGGTCGGCGTTCTACCCGGACGCGCCCCGGCTGGGGCGGCCTCGGCAGGGGCAGCCGTCCGACGGCCCTGGCACGCCCGCGGAGGTGCTCGCCTGGCTGCGCGCCGACATGGACCGCGCAGTGCTGCACCTGGCCTGCCACGCCCGCGCCGAGCCCACCGACCCGGCCCGCTCGTATCTCACCCTCGCCGGCGGCGAGCGGCTGACGATCGACAGCCTGCTCAGAGACCGCCCGACGGCCGGCACGCCCGTCGACCGGGTCTTCCTGGTCGCCTGTTCCACGAACGTGACCGGCACCGACTACGACGAGGCGTTCAGCATCACCACGGCGTTCCTTGCGGCGGGGGCGCGCACCGTGTTCGGGTCGATGTGGCCCGTCCCGGACGGGCTCACCGCCCGGTTTATGTTCATGTTGCACCATTATCTGCAGGCGGAGAGACGGACTCCGGCGGACGCCCTGCACCAGGTGGCGCGCTGGGCGCGGGATCCGGACCGTGCGCCGCCGCCGTCCATGCCTCGCGAGCTCATGGCACGGCGGTACTCGATGCGGCTGGACGACCCGGCGGTCTGGGCCGGGTTCGTGCATGTCGGGGTCTGACCTGCACGCCGGTCGGGCCGGCACGTGCTGATAGGGACACGACGGTCGGGGTTCAGCCGGTTGTGGCGCGGACCTTGTCGATGCGGGCGCTCCAGATCTCGATCTTCTCGTGCCGGCCGTACCGCTCGGGGTGGGTCAGGGCGGATTCCGCCCAGCGCCGGGCGATGGCGATCAGCTCGGCCGCCTGGTCGAGGTCCCGGGTCGCCCCGGGAACGCCCGTCTCGGCGGCGATCACCAGGGCGGGGGCCGCCCGCAGGGCGAACCGGCAGGAGCGTTCGGTCGCCTCCGCCACCATGACGCGGGTGGCCTCGTCGGTGAGCGCGCGGGTGATCCACCGATGGCCACGCGCCGCCTGTTCCCGGGCCGTCCGCAGGTCATCGCGGGCCAGCGCCGCCTCCGCGAGGCCGGTGGTCGCCCCCGTCGCCATCTGCAGTGACACCCGCATCGGTTCGAAGATCCCGACCGCCTCGACGAAACGTTCCCGGGCGGGCAGGACAACGTCGGCGAAGAGCCGGGCGGCCTCGGCGAGGTCCGCCTCCCCGCCGTCACGGCTGGCATCGTGGCTGGCGAGGAACGCCGCGTAGTTGTGCAGGTGGTAGCCGAGGAGGCCGGAGGAGTGCCACTCCCCAGCCAGCACCTTGGCCGGCACCTCCAGGATCTCCAGCCAGTGCCGCCATCGTCGGCGCAGCTGCTGGTCGAGGACGTCCGGAGCAGGCAGCATGCTGCCCGACCGCTCGGCGTTCGCGACCCGCACGGCGTTTATCTCGATGTTGGACGCCGCCAGGATCTCTGCCCCGGCCCCCCGGTCGAGGACGCCCGCGTCGCACAGCTGCTCGCAGCGTCGCGTCGAGGAATCCAGCCGCTCGACTGCCGTCCGCAGGTCGATCGCCGTGTCATGGCGGGTGAGTTCCACCCAGGTGACGTCGATGCGACACACCGAAACCGCCCGGACCGGGTCATCGACGGGCAGCGTCCGCTCGATGAGGTTCCGTACCGGTCCAAGCCGTTCCAGGACGGCATCGCGTGAGCGTTCCCGCGCGGCGGGCGAAGATAGCACCTGACGGATCGTCCCCAGCAGAGCGATGACGGCGACGCGGCGGGTCAGCAGCCCGAGCCCGGCGAAATGCCTCACGTCGGGCACCGCGGGTAGCGCCCCTCCGTTATCCAGCGCCTGGTCCTCAACCCGGGCGTAGTCCAGGGCGTCCCGGACGAAACGGTTGACGATGCTGGTCGGGGTGAGCAACGCCTCCAGGACGAACTGGCCGGGTCTGCGTTCGGAGATCCACAGCTGGCTGGCGTCGCGCATTGTCCCGACGTCAAGCAGCCGCTGCAGCAGCAGGCCGAGGATCGTCTCGTGCATCGCGGCGTAGGCGACGGGGGTCGCCGCGACGGGGCCGAGCACGCCCAGGTGGCGGAATGTGGCGTCTGCGATGAGAAGATCGCGAGGTTGAGTCGGCGCGGATGCCGTGCGCGGCGCGCTGATCTCGCATCTGGTCAGCCGCTCGCGAGCCACTGTCGGCGCGAGTGGTATTTCCAGCGCGGTGGTCAGCGGGCGCTGGATCGACCGGGCGAGGATGCCCGCCAGTAGCAGGGCCGGCTGGGAGCGGAAGACCTCGACCAGCACACCCGCCCATCCAGCCAGCCGCAGCCCGGGCGTCAACGGCGCCCCCGTCTCGTCCACCAGCAGCGGGATCGTCTCGTCGAGCGCGTCGCGCAGCGGATCCAACAGGCGATTCACCGCGGTGAGGACGACCGCGGCCTTGGTGTCGGGTCCGAACCGGTTCAGCGTCGCGTTGGCGATCTCGTTCGGCAGCGATCCGGCGACGGGAGGGAGTCCGATCCGGTCGACCAGAGCCCATTCCTTGCGGCCGGCGGTGAGACCGGCCACGCGCGACCGGACGGGCAGCGGCGCCCCTCGGGCGATCTCGGTGAGCGTGATGTCGACAAAGTTGCTCACCCATGCGGCGTCACCGAACGGACCGTCCTCCCAGGGAACTCCGAACAGCGGCGCTACCTTGCGCGCCAGCCGGGCAGGGACGATCTCGGCCCGGACCTCCGGGATGAGCGGAACGACTGCGGGGAGCAATGGCACGGAGCGAAACCTCCTCCAGGCAACGGGCGACTCCCGGGACCAATGATATATCATGATCAGAATTCTCGTAAAAAATCTCTCCCGAAGAAATATGTTGACGTTTTTAAGATCTTGTCTTAGAAAAGCTACATGCAACGGGACACGGGGGGCCTGTTGCCACCAGCCCCCGCTGACGGGCCGTCCCGGGACGGCTACCGAGGCACGCCAGTCACTGCAGGACATCCAGGTGATCTGGGGGCACGACGGCCGCGAGGACGCCCCACCGGCCGGCCGCATGCCCGCAAGGGCTGGTTTCGCTGGAGCCGGCGCGGACGGAGACTCCGTATCGATCTTTCCTGGGAGGTTGACCCGACGTGACCTTGTTCGATATTCCCGCGCCGGATGACCTCGTCGAGTCCTATCTCGTCCAGTTTTTCGGTCCGGCAGCCTTTCTGGTCATCGCATTCAAGCTGTACGTCCTGGTCACTTCCTGGGTCGGCGTGGTCTCGGTGGGGCGGACCGGGCTGACTTCAGCCTCCTCCACCGCCCGACGGGCGCTTGCCGTAGGCTGGGTTAATGGGGTGGCGTCGATCGTCGCCGTTCTTGGGGCGGGCGCTATCCTCATCGTCTGGATCATGTTGTCCTCGACGATGGGATACGGCGCCAGCTACCTTGTTCACGGGGATATCCCTCTCAGCGGCCCAAGACTGGAACCCTTTCTCTCCTGGCGGCATGAGGACCAGATGCACGATTACCATATCTGGGGATCGTTGACTGTCGCGATCTTTTCCGTGCTCTACGGATTTCGCCGTAGACTGGTTGGCAGGGAGGGCGAACTCGCTGGAGTCGTGGGTTTTCTGTTCACCCTTCCATGGATACTGTTCGGCCTTCTCATGGGGCTTTATGCTGTGATTTTCGGGGTATGGGGCACGGTTAACTGGTTCTCTGATGAGGGCTTTCAGGTGGACATGTACGGGGTTTCGGTAAATCCGGCCGTCTATGCGGTTATGACGATAACAGCGTTTGTCTACGCCTGGACTGCGGTGATGGTGGGAAAGACGCCAGGAATGGCCATGTCTCTCGCTGGAAGGTTTGTTTCAGGAAGGCGACAGGACAGGAATGATACGTCCGGCCGATGACGAAATTGTTTTCTTACGGGTCTGGATTTCGAGCTGAAAAGGTGATTTATGAGACTGCTTAGCCGTATTTTCGCGGGGCAGGCGACAACCCGGCCGGCAAGGCAGGTTTCGCTGCTGGATGCCGGCCGCAGCCTGCAGAGCACACTTGACGTTGACGCGGCGCTGTCTCTGCTGGAATCGATTGTGCGCACGTACCGCGACCTTCCCTACCGCGCGATGCCTGCGTTCGTGGACGCGGGCCATGTCTGGGGTGCCGGGAACCAGGGCGGCCCAGCGCGTTTCGTGGCGTTCGACGACGAGGCGAAAGCCGTGAGGTTCCTGGCACTGTGGCCGGCGCCCACAGGCGTCACGATGGGGTTGTTCGGTATTGACGGGTCGGGCCAGAGCACGATCATCGGCCATTGGAAGATGCGGGACGCGTCGCTGTTGTCGACCGGTACGTTCGAGCCCGGCACGCTTGACCTGGCGGCACCACGGTTGTCGCCAAAGTACCCGGAGGAAATCGTCAACGCTGCTGGCTATCCGACTACCGCATCGAACATCGAACGTATGACCCGGCAAGTCGCGACGATGGTTCTGGGCCAGGCCCAAAATTTCATCCAGTCCAGCGATCCCCGCGCGGCGGCAGCCTTTGTTCAAGATCATTCACATGCCGGATCGGTGGCGGATCTCCAATCCATTCTGGACGACCTCGGCGGCTTGGACTCAGAGGTCCTTCCGTACATCCAGAACCTCCCCGCACGGGTCCGGGCGATCTTGCTTGAGCATACGGGTTATGGTGAGGGCAGGATATGGGACGAGTTCGACCGCTGACGACGCTTTGCTGCTGCTTGCCCCGGGGGCGGCTATACAGAGAAAATAATCAAATTAGGAAAGGATTCGACATCTGATGGCAGTCACCGAAGATCGCCATTGTCGCAAATGCAAAAAGCGCATGCGTATGACGCGCTGCGAGGTGTGCAAGGGGCAGGGGCGGACGCGTACCACGCAGTGCCAGCGTTCATGCAACACGCATGGCTGGCTCTGCCCCGTCCACGGCAAGGACTACTAGCCGGCTGCGCCCAGTGCGCCGCCAGATCGATATACATATCCGATAACGAGGGAAATCGTCAACCATCATGACTGAAGTTATCCAGCAGCTCAGTCGCATTGTCGGCATGGCAGGCCATATAGCGGACCAGCTCCACTCCGGCAGCCGCGTCCCATTCGAGACGTTTGACCTCGTCGACGAGTTCGACGGTTTCGGACTGTCGGTCGGCCACGGCGCAGGGTTGCTCTACGGCAACGTCACGGACGTCGCCCCGGACAGCTGGAGTCTGCAGTTCACTGCAGCGGTCGCGTTCGACGTCCCCAGCCGCCCGGAGATCGGCATGTGGGTCAACGAAAAGAACCGGACAACTGCCTTCGGGAAGTACTACTACGCCGTGAACCGGGAACTCGGACTGCACGCGGTCATGTGGGAGATGTTTGCGTGGAGCCGGCTCCTCAACGACTTCAACGGAATGCACGGGCAAGGCGTAATCCAGTGGCTCATGGAGATCATTCGTGCATGCCTGGACGCCTCCTCCCAGGACGCTGACGAGTTCACACGTCACTTCGGAGGACGCATCCTGCAGCCAATCGAAAAAGACCTGATGGTGCTTTTCACCGCTTCGAGCGGCTGAACCTCGACGCCGGGTACCCCGGCATGCGCCCCCAGCCGCGGGAAGGCCGTCGAACTCGGCGTTGCACTCTTTGTTCATCTTGCCGAGTTCGCCGCCGCGCGGTGTTTTCCGCGGCATGGCGATGCCGTTGCATCCCTGGTAGCCCTTGTCTCTGATTCCGTCGCCGGAATGTTTGGCGATATCGGCGACCGGGGCGTCCATGAAAGCCGTGGCGTCGTGGGTTCTGGCGCGGAGTCACCGATCACCGCCTTGATCACTCATGGTTGTTGCATACGAGGGAAGAGTCATGCATATAGGTCGGCTTAGGCGGCGAACCGTTTCGCGCGTCACGATAAATGTCATCGCACTCGCCTTCGGCGCTATCGCGGCCTGCGGCGGTTCGGCCTCCGAGCCGACGCCTCCCGGTGCCGCCACGGCCTCGGTGAAGCAGATCCCCTCCTCGTCATCTCCCGCGGACTCCGGATCTCCGACACACCCCCTCGCCGACGGCGACAACGTCGTCGACAGCCGAAAAGTTCCGTTCGGAAAGGCAGCCGCTGATGGGCACACCCTGGTCATCAGAATGTCCCCCGGCCCTTCGTCGGCGCGTTTGAGGACCATCGACCTCGCCACCGGGAAGACGCTGACAGAGCTGAGCTCCTCATCCCCGTCTGCGGATGGGAACGAGTGTGACATCCGAGTAGTCCGGCGTTTCGACGATGTAAGCCTGCTGATCTCTACCAGAGTCAAGTCAACCCCGGCGCAGGGAATCGACCCCGGCAGTACGGAAATCAGCCTTCGGGCCCGAGACGCGACCACGGGCCGGCGGCTGTGGGACTCGCCACTACTCACTGTCCCGGAGGCCGATGGCGGCCCTCTCTTCTGTTATAGCCTCGACATCGATAAGGGGACGGTCGACCGGCTCAAGTTCACGTCAGACGGCCGGTATGCCCTTTCGCTGAGGTCAGCCATTCCACTGGTCGTCGACCTGGCCACCGGGGAATCACGACAGTTAGCCAAGGCGGTCAATACGCTCAGCCGGTGGATCTTGACGGCCATTCGCGATGACGACCGTGTCGTCCGGCAAATGGGACTGGTTGACCCGGGGACGCTCGTGGAGGCAGGGCGGATCTCCGACGAAGTCCCGGTCATGTATCTGGACGGCGGTATTGATGCCGACACCGGAATCCTGGGCGATATCATGGTCAGCAATGGTCGCAACACCAACGCGGACCCGGGCTTTCCCGACTTGATCGGGTATCGCCTCCCGAGCTTCACCACCCTCTGGAGCATCGCGCAGAAGGCGGCGCCCCAGGGACTTGGCCTGCGCTTCGACGACGCAGCGCAGGCGGGTCTCTTTATCGCCGTCTCCCCCGGAGTCAGTGGCCTGGATCCAGCGACCGGCGCGATCCGCTGGCAGCTTCCGGCCATCGAGGATTACTGCGGCACGGCCAACGGCCGGGTATATGTGATTGCAAATGGGCAGTTCGCCACCATCGACCCGAAGACCGGCAAACAGCTTACATTCGACCCAAAGATCAAAAAATGTCCGGTACTGCTCGACGGTGCCATCATCACGGCGCACCGCGACAGCGACGTCAGCTCACCGTACTACCTGATCCAGAAACAGTAGCCCACTCCTCTGCCGGCGGCTCCTGGCGCAGGAAAACGGTCATGAAGATGCTCTCCTGGCCGGTGACCTCGGTGGGCACGATGTTCCACGACCTGCTGGGTGGCCCCGGTCAGCCGAGGCGACGTGGTCGTCATCGAAGGGCCTGGCCACATGGGTATGGCGACCATCGTGGCGGCCCGCGCGGCCGGATCTGCCAGGATCATCGTGATCGGGACGTCGAAGGACCGGTTCCGCTTCGACCTGGCCGTTGGTGATGGCGTTGCGTACCGCGAGATGTTTGAAAAGCGGTCATGAGTCTGACATGGTCGTTGCGCGGCATCCTGAGCGGTCCATGATGGGGTTCGACCGTCGTGTTCGTCGTCCTACCTTGCTAGTCACGCCCGAGCCGGCTGTTGGGGAAATCATGTCGATCCTGGTGCGACTACTCGGCCCGGTGGATGTGACGGTGGAGGGCTCCGTGCGGCCGGTGCCGGGGCTGCGGCGTAAGGCCGTCCTGGCACGGCTGGCGCTGCGGCCGGGCGAGGTCGTCAGCGTGGACCAGCTGATCGATGCGGTATGGGACGGGAGGCCCCCGGCGACGGCGGTGAACTCGCTCCAAAGCCATGTGTCCTACCTGCGACGTGTCCTCGGGGCATCAGACGCGATCCGCGCCAAGGCCCCGGGGTACGTGCTCGGGGCACTGGCGACCGACCTGCGCCGGGCTGAGAAGCTGATCGGGCAGGGCCGCGGCGCCGCCGATCCGGCTGAGGGCCTGGCGGTTCTGGAGCAGGCGCTCGACCTGTGGCGCGGACAGCCACTGGTCGATGTTGCCGAGCTCTCCTGGTTCGCCCAGGAGGCGGACAGGCTGGAGCAGATGTGGCGGGTCGCCGAGCAGGCCGCTGTCGAGTACCGCCTGGCGTTCGGCCAACACGCCACGTTGGTACCCGAGCTGGCCAAGCGGTCCGATCTTGTCAAACTGATCGACAGCTACCGGAACGAGACGACCGGCACGTCCGTCGGCGGGCTCATCCTGCAAGCGGGACTTGCTGTGCACGACATGCACCAGAACCGTCGGGAGGAGGCCGAACGGCGGGCACTGAGCGTCCTCGCGGCCGACCGCCTGATCGGACATCCGATGGCCGAGCCACCGATGGCCTGTGCCTGGGCCGCGTTGGTGCCGTGCGACTCCCCGGCCCTGTTGCCGTCCGTGGAGACCGCGCTCGAGCACAGTCGCCGAGCGGGTTCACTGCGTGGGCTGGCACCTTCCTTCCACTACCGCTCCGAGGTCATGTATGCCCAGGGGTATCTGACCGACGCGCTCAGCGACGCGCGCCGCGCCTGGGAGGCGGCCGAATACGGCACCATCGGCCTCGGTCAGGCCTTCATCGCGGACATACTTCTGAAGACGCTCGTGGCTCGTGGGGAGATCGACCAGGCCGGGGAGGTTCTCCGGCAGATCAAGGCCAGGCATGCCTCCGGCGTCACACCGACCTTGTTCGCCCCTGGTGAGATCGCCCTCTATCTGGCCACGGGACAAACCCAGCGAGCGTTGGCGACCGCGCTGGCGACCCGTGACGAGTGCGCGGCATCGCCCTGGGTCAACCCGATGGGCAGAGACTGGCGAGCTCCCCTCGTCCGCTGCTACCGCCTTCTCGGGCGGGACGACGAGGCGCGAGCGGCAGCCGAGGGCCTCCTCGCCGTGTCGACGGAATGGGGCACGCCACGTGCTGTAGGAAGGGCGTTGCGTCACGCGGCCACCGTCGAATCGAGGACACGGGAGCTCGAGCTGCTCGAAGAGTCCGTCCGGCTCCTGGAAGGCACATCGGCCAATCTCGAACGGGCCAGGTCCCTGTACGCCTTCGGTGAGGCGCTGATTCGTTCTGGCCGTCCGGCGGACGCGCGGTCCCGTCTGGGCACGGCACTTGACCTGGCCGCGTTCTGTGATGCCCGCCCGCTGCAGGACGCGATCGGCTCCGCCATCCGCCGTGCCGGGGGGCGGCCACTGCCCTCTGTGGTGATGGCTCCCTTGTCTCCGACAGAAGCACATGTAGCCGACCTGTCCGGCCGCGGCATGTCAGCACGCAAGATCGCGGAGGAGTTGCAGTTGACGGTCGGAGCCGTGCGGCAACGGCTCGCGGCCATCGAGCAGAAACGCGGCAGCGCCGCCGTGCCATCGCTGTCACGGTAGGTCAGCTGCGCACGTGACCGTCAAACTGGACGAGGGGACCCGGCCGTCGATGCCGGGACGACTGGGCAATGCTGCCTCAATCGCCCCGGCGGATACCTCCGGCGTCGTGCTTTCGGGCCGTCGAACGGCGCAGGCTCAGAGACCGTCGATGTCCTTTCGCATCTCAACCGTTGTCATCGGTAGGTCCGGGTCCTGGCCGTTGGGGTCGACCAGGTCGGCGTCGGGCACGCGGACCTGGTGCCGTCGGTCAGGAGAAGGCGGCGACGCGCCAGACCGAGGTGGGCGAGTCCGCGCACCTGTCGATCGGGACCGTGCGCCGGATGTAGGTACCGATGACGGGAATCTCGTTCGCGGTGTCCAAGTCCGCGTATGTCCCGCGGGTCAGGTCGTACAGGAACTTCTTCGAGCCGGCGCCGGGAGCGGTCCTCAGCTGCCAGAGCTGGTAGGGCTCGTCACAGCCGTCCTGGTAGATGTGCGTGTCCGCCCAAAAGGTGCCGGCCGTCAGGCACATGCCGGTGTCGACGTTCTTGAACTGATAGACGGGCAGACCCTGGTAGGCGCCGACGATGATGGGCTGCCACGCCTCCCAGGAAACGGTGGCGACGCAGGCCCACGTCACGGTGCGGGACCCGTCGTAGTGATCCATTTGGGCGAGGCACTGGTCGCCCTTGAGATTGATGATCCGCCAGGGCTGGGAGGCGCTGGGCAGGGGATCCACGACCGGGTTTGGCGCCGGGGGTGCGAGGACACCCCCCGAACCGATGGCGACGACCTGGCGGGCGACGTCGACTCCGCCGGGGTCCGCGCTGGCCGGGCCGGCCAGCGCGGACCCGCCGAGGACCAGGCCGCACAAGGCCGCGGCGAGCCGCAGCCATCGTCCGCGCATCGTATGTTCCTTCATTTTTGTCACGGCGAGCTCCTTCATCTGTCAGTCGCCAATCTGTCAGCCGCCGGATTCTTCAGCGACTGTTCGGCCCGGCAGAGGACGTCGTCCCCCTTTTGTTTCCGCGATAGCTTCTGGGGGCGAATTTCGGCTGGAACCAAAGGTTCTCCGCGGTCGGAATCCGCGACTTGTACGGTCTTTGTAGCTTGCGTTGTCGTCCGCGCGGCATCAGCGCTGTTCTCGGTGCACTCCGGCGTCGCGCCGCGACCCGAAAAGAATTGTCGGGTGGCTGACAGGTCAGGTGCGGACGGCCAGTGGGCGGGTAGTCGGCTTGTTGACGATGTCGATCTCCGCGTCCCGGACCACGATGTGGTTGGTGCCTCTTATTGCAGCTCCAGTCCTCTCCTCGACAGTTGATCCGGCATCCCGGCAACCTGCCGCAAGGCGTCGGTTGTCCTATCTGCTTGTGTATCAGGAAAACATAGCCCGCTGAAATCAGCCTGACGCGTCACTGAAATGCGCCAGGGCAGACTGGAAGTGGCGGCAGCCAATCTCCGCGGCGAACCGACGCTGCCGGCTTGTGCTGCCGGCTTGTGCTGCTGGCGGCGACGTTAAGAAAGGCATGAATCGTCTCGGCGATCGTGGGCCAGTCGTGTCCGAACCAGATGAGGTGGCTGTCGGCCTGGCTCTCGACCAGTTTGGCGAAGCGATTGCTGAAGGTGCCCAGCGACGAGCAGCCGACCGCGAAACAGACGTCGGTGACGACGTGGCCTTCGCGCGCTGGCTGGTGGAGCACGCTGGCGTTGCCGCGGTACCCGGCTCGTCCTTCTTCGCTGATCCGGCACATGGCCGGGCGATCAGCCGCTTCGCTTCCCGAAGCGGCTGGAGACGCTGCACGCTGCGGCCGTACGGTTGCGGCATATGCCGTCGCGCTGACACCTCGGTGTCGTGATCCGTCGCTCCCCACCTGTCGAGGTGCTGCTGGCCTTGCGCACAGGCCAGCAGCACCTCGCTTGCCATTCCACGCGGGAGCGTCCCAGCCCCGTGGTCGGTCAGCCCCGTAGTCGGCCTACGCGCCGGCCGATTCCTGGTGGATCCACCACTGGAGGGCTTCCTCGGTGCCCAGGGTGTCGGGGTGGCGAGGGCCGAGGATCCGGCGGCGGCTGGCCAGGACGTCCTCGCCGAGTGCGCGGGCATCCTGGTACCGGCCGAGTTTGCCCAGATAGATGGCGAGATTGTAGGCCGAGGTGAGAGTGTCGGGGTGGTCGGGCCCGAGGACGCGGCGGTGCCGGGCGAGGGTGTCCTCGCCGAGTTCGCGGGCGGCCTGGTGGTCACCGAGGGCGCTCAGCCGTACGGCGAGGTTGTAGGCCGAGTTGAGGGTGTCGGGGTGGTCGGGCCCGAGGGTCCGTCGGCGCCGGGTGAGGGTGTCCTCGCCGAGTTCGCGGGCGGTCTCGTGATCGCCCAGGGCGCTCAGCAGGATGCCGAGGTTGTTCGCCGAGTTGAGGGTGTCGGGGTGGTCGGGCCCGAGGGTTCGGCGGCGCCGGGTGAGGGTGTCCTGGTACAGGTCGCGGGCGGCGTGACGGTCGCCGAGCTCGGCGAGGTCGACGGCAAGGTTGTGGGCCGAGGTGAGGGTGTCGGGGTGGTCGGGCCCGAGGGTTCGCCGGCGCCGGGTGAGGGTGTCCTCGTCGAGTTCGCCGGCGGCTTGATGGTCACCGAGGGCGCTCAGCCGGATGGCGAGGTTGTTCGCCGCATCCAGGGTGTCGGGGTGGTCGGGGCCGCGAGTCCGCAGTAGGCGAGCGAACACGTTCTCGGTGGACTCGGGGGTGTCCAGGCGCTCGCCTTCGGGCTGTTCCTCCGTCGCATCGTCGCCGGGGACGGTCGTGGGCCTGGCGGTGACGAGGGTGTGGTCGGTGACGAGGGTGTGGTCGACCGTCGGCACGTCGGCGGCCGGCGGCTGCTCGGCGGCGCGGCGGACGGCGTCGTCGAGGTGCAGCGGCAGGCCGGCTCGGGTGATCCAACCCGTGCCGTAGGCCGCGGCCGTGGCGAGGGCGAGGGCGAGGGCGAACGCGGCGGCGTCCGGGTGGCGGGCGGCTGGGTCCTTCTCCAACGCGTGCAGCACTACCTGGGCGACCGGGGCGGGTACCCCGGCCATGGGCGGGGCGGGCTCGGTCAGCTGCCTGCGCCACAGTATGTGCAGTGGCTGTTTCGGGTCGAATGGCGGCCGGCCGGCCAGGAGCTGGTAGAGCACGATGCTCAGCGCGTACAGGTCGGTCGCCGGGCACAGCCGGCCGCCCTCGATCTGTTCGGGCGCCATGTAGACCGGCGTGCCGGCGACTTTGCTGGCGGTGGTCGCCGACCCCTCGAACAGCTTCGCGATGCCGAAGTCGACGACCTTCACCGTCCCGTCCGCGGCGAACAGGATGTTGTCGGCCTTGACGTCGCGGTGCAGCACATTGTGGTCGTGGGCGTGGCTCAACGCCGCGGCCACCGCCAGGCCCACCGCACACGTCTGCTCCGGCGTCAGCGTGCCCCGCCGGCGGGTCAGCGTGCCCCCGGCCAGCAGTTCCATCACCACGAGGCACAAGTCCTCGGCCTCGATGTAGTCGTAGACCCGGACCACATGCGGATGATCCAGTCCGCCCAGCACCCGCGCCTCGGCGGCGAAGTCGATCCGCTCGCCTTCGGCCGTCTCGGCCGGGATCACCTTGATCGCCACCGGCCGGCGCATCCGTCGGTGCTCTGCCTTCAGTACCAGCCCGAACGCCCCCGAGCCCAGATACTCGCCGAGGACGTAGTTGGGCACCGCCGCGGCAACCCGCGCCCGCTCGATGATCACCAAACGCCCCGGCAGCCCGGTCGTGCTGGTGGCCGTCCTGTTGGCCGTTCTGTCGTCACGACCCGGATCATCACAGCATCACCATGGTGGAGCCAGCTTATCCACCGCCCCAGGACCCCGGAACACCATGGATTGCCGGGACTGCCTGCCATCTCGGCTGGCTGGCCTTCCATCCGATGTGGCCTTCCATCCGATCCCGACCAGCACCAAATCTCCCGCGCGGGTAGGGCCTGACACGTGCGATGAACGGACTCGGCGGATCTGGCCCGCCAGATGATCCTCAATCGTCTGGTCACAGCGAACGACGTCTGCAAATGTTTGCGAGAAAGTGCCCCCGTCGCCCCCCGTCGCTGTTCTTCTGTATAGCCTGGATGAGGCTTTAGAGCGCCCGGCGATAGGGGCGTGGATCAAGGAGCGGGGTTGGGTGCGTGCATCGCGAGGCGGAGGAGGGAGGCACCCGGGTGTCGGGTGTCGGGTGTCGGTTTCGCGACACCGCGTCCCCTATTGCTGGTCGCTCTTAGGTGAGAGCCTTGCGACGGATGCCGACGATCATCATCCTCCGGTAACATCTCGTATCTCTCCGTGGAGATTGTGGTGGAGGTGTAGCGCTCAACTACCCGGCCGAAAATCTGTCGCCTAGGGCGGCGGAAGTCGGCGCGCGATAACGAACATCTGGATCTGTGCTGCCGGAGGTCTCACGTATGGTCCTGTTGTGCGAGGGGCAGGTCATCCGGGATACCTACAAGGTTGAGCGGTTGCTGGGCACGGGGGCTTTTGCCGAGGTCTACCGGGTCGAGCACCGGTATCTGGGCCGGCAGGCGATGAAGGTCTTCCGGCAGGTAGGAATGTCAGGGGAACAGGTGCATGACGCACTCGGCGAGGCGATGCTGTTGTCCGGCATGGGTCACCCCAACATCATCCGCGTGTTTGAGGCGAACACCGTCGAGACGGACAACGGAGTATACGCATACTTCACCATGGAATACGTGGCCGGCGGTACCCTGAACAATTTCTGGTCGTCGTACGGCGACGCGTTCGTGCCCATCCCGATCGCGGTGGACGTCATGCGGCAGATATTGCGTGGCCTGGCGGTCGCCCATCGGAAGTCCCCGCCGATCGTCCATCGGGACATCACGCCGCAGAATATACTGGTCGGCTACGACGGTACCGGTCTGCGCGTGCGGATCAGCGATTTCGGCCTCGCCAAGAAGGTCAGTGCCCTGACCCTGCTGGCCAGCTCCCAGGGAACCATCGCTTTCATGGCGCCGGAGACCCTGCTCCACCCGCATCTCGCGTCGGTGCCGGGGGACGTCTGGGCTCTGGGTGTGGTGTTCTACCTGCTGCTGATCGACCGGCTTCCATACCCCCTGCGCTCCGCCGGCGACCCGATCACGGCCGCCTGGAACACGGCCACGCTTGTGCCGCCGAGCGAGGTGCGGTACGCGGTGGACGGAACACTGGACGCAATCGTCGCCCGGGCGCTGTCCTATGACTCGGCGAAGCGCTACCCGTCGGCCGCCGAGATGCTCGCCGACCTGGATGCGTGGCAGCCAGAGATGCCGGCGGCGCCGCAGCCGCGAGAGAAGGAACCCGGGCCGGCCGGGGAGATCGCCGCGGGCAAGAATGTGCTCGGCCGGTCATCGTCCGCGGATGAGGCCGCGGCGCTGCGGATGGCTCACCAGGCGGTGGCCGTCGCCACCGCGGGCCAGTACGACAAGGCCGCCGATCTGATGGAGGAAGCCTTCAACAAATGGCCCGGGTTACGTGACCAGTACGTGTCACGGATCCGGCTGTGGCGCAAGGGGGTGACGATGTGACGACCCAGGACACCGGCGCCGACCCGCTGCAGCGGGTGTCTGCGCAGATCTACCGGCAGAACGCCTTCCGGGTGACCGGCCTGGCACTCTCGTCCACCGGACGGGAGATCAGACGGATGGCCGACAGGCTCGCCGTTATCGAGAAGACCGATGGGCAGCTGCCGACGTCGGACATCCTGGCGCTGTCGCCGACCCCGTCCGCCGGGGACATCCGTGCCGCTCTCGACCGGCTGGGCGATCCCCGCCAGCGGCTGGTCGACGAGTTCTTCTGGTTCTGGCCGACGCAATCGGGCGATCCGCAGGACGCAGCGCTCGCAGCCCTTGCCGCCGGCGATCCGGACGCCACGGTCGGGCACTGGACCACCACGGCTGAGAACAGCGACCTGGAGGTGCCCGCGGACGCCGCGAGCGCAGTCCACAACCTCGCGGTGCTCGAGCACTTACGGGCACTCGACGCCGAACTGGCCGCCGACGCCGAACTGGCCGCCGACGCCGAACTGGCCGCCGACACCGCGCAGCCCGCCGACACCGCGCAGCCCGACTGGGTGTCGGTCTACCGCCGCTGGGGGCTCGTCCTGCGTGACGACCGGGTCTGGGACAGCCTGGTGGCGCGCATCAGGAACGCCGCCAACGCCCGGCTCGACGAAAGCCTCGCCGCCGGGATTCGCTCGGCGCTGCCTACCGCGTTGCTGAGGATCGGTGCCGAGATCGTCGTCGCCGCCATCACGGCCGACGATATCGGCCGGGCCGAGAGGCAGCTGGCGGCGATGCGCGGCGCACAGCTGGGGGACGACGCACAGCTGGGGGACACAGCCCGGGATGCGCTCGACGCCGCCCTGCGCGCGGTCGGCGCGCCCTGGGCCGACCAGATCGCCAGGCTCTGCGACGACGCCGTCCAGGTGTCCACCGACACGCGGAAGAATGGTTTGGACCAGGCCGAGCGCATCCTCGCCGATTCCGCGGGGCCGCTCGAACGGCTTGATCTCCTGCTGCCCCCCGAGGAGCTGACGCGGGCCCGCACGCACGACAAGATCGCCCTCGACACGCTGCGTTGCGTGCTGTGTTTCGACCAGACCCGGGACCTCTCGGACACCGCCGAGACCGGCACCGCCCGTGACCACATGCGGATGACCGACGTGCTCACCCGCGCCGAGCGGACGGCGGCATCCGAGGCCATCGGGGACCGGCTGGCCGAGAACCGGAGAATTCTCGAGGCGAGCTCCCTGCGCTTCGCCTGCTGGATCTGTCACGAGAACCCGACCGACTCCAGAGCGGCGATCAGGACGTGGATGTACGGCGACATAGTCCGGGAATTCTCCAACGTGCGTTGGCGCAAGCGGGAGGTCACCGTGCCGCGCTGCCGGTCCTGCCAGGTCCACTCGTGGGGCCGGGGATGGCTGGCCGCGCTGCGCTGCGCCCTGTACTTCGTGGTCGCGATCAGTATTCCCACGATGCTGTTCGCCGACGCCGGCGGCGGATACATCTTCCTGGCCGTCGTCGTCGCGTTAGTCGTGTTCCTCGTCGACCTGGCCGCCGTCGTCGGGTTCGCCGCCCGAAAACAACGGAACCACATCGCCTCCTTCCCACCGATGGCGGAACTGCGCAGCCAGGGATGGCAACGCGGTGATCGGCCGCTGGGGGTCAGCAGTGGCTGACATTCTGCGCCAGTGGCGGTATCCCCGTGAGTTCCGCATAGTCCGACCGTCCGTGCCGGGGGAATGGGCCGCGGTGCTGCAGGCTTCCCGGGAAGCCGGGCCCATACCAGCGCCGGACGAGCAGACGGCGGATCCGGCCGCGAAGAACACGCTGGGCCATCCAGCGGTGGCCGAGATCGCGACCGGCCTGTGGCGAATGGGCCGGCGCCTTTCCGACATGGCGAAGAACTCCGGCCTGGCAAAGAGTTCCGACACCGCGCAGGACAGGGGCCGCACGACCGACACCCGCCGGCTGCAGCGGCAGTTCGACTCCCTCTGGAGCGCCCTCGTCGCGGCCGGCGTCGAGGTTCAGGAGCACGACCACACCCGATATGACTCCGGTCTCGACCTGCAGGTCCTGGAGTTCCAGGAGACCGACGGGCTGACCGACGAGACCGTCCTGGAGACCCTGCGGCCGAGCGTCTACCTACACGGCCGGCGCGTGCAGACCGGCGAGGTCGTCGTGGGCATTCCGGTGCGGCGGGACGTCAATGGCTGACCCCATCCTTACCC
>NZ_CAUVXG010000034.1:35621-52190 GCF_963555885.1 Protofrankia sp. Cr2 | reverse complement strand
GTGGAAGGGGCGGACTTATCCGGGGGCGGAGGGTCGTCGGGTTCCCGGCGTCTGACCTGGGTGGCCCAGCAGACGGCGCCGCCCTGTTCCTGGCCAGCGATCTGTCGAGCTACATGACCGGCACCGTGCTCGAGGTCGCCGGCGGCACCGGGTCACCTGGCCGGGGTCGGCGGTGCGTCGCCCGTCGTCCGGCCGGCGAGGTAGCTGTCCTCGACGTCGGTGAGGCGCGAACGCAGCTCGTCCGCCGTGCCGGACATCTCGACCCGGCCCCGACGCAGCAGGTATGCCCGGTCCGCCACCTTCAGGACCTGGCTGACGTGCTGCTCGACCAGCAGTACCCCGACGCCGGAATCGGCCGCGGCCCGGACCGCCCGCAGCAGCCGGGCCACCACGAGCGGCGCGAGCCCGAGCGACAGCTCGTCGGCCAGCAGCAGCCGCGGGCCGCGGGCAAGCGCCCTGGCCAGGGTCAGCATCTGCTGCTCGCCACCGGAGAGCAGGCCCGCGGTGGTCTTCAGCTTCGCCTTCAGTTCCGGGAACAGCGCCAGCGCCTGGCCGACGTCGCAACGCCCGACCCGGAGATTCTCGGCCGTCGTCTGCCCCTTGAAAACCGATCGTTCTTCCGGTACCAGCGCGAGGCCGGCGGCCGCGCGCCGATGCAACGGCGCCCGGCTGGGGTGGCCGTCCACCAGCACGGTGCCGGACACCGGTCGAAGATCGCCGGCCAGCGTGAGAAGCGTCGTCGTCTTCCCGGCCCCGTTCGGGCCGAGCAGCGCGACGACCTCACCGGGTGCGACCGTGAGGTCGAGGTCCCGGACGACCGGGACACCCTCGTACCCGGCACACAGCCCTCGGGCCTCGACCAGTGTGGTCATCTTTTCCAGTCCTCCTTCTAGAGGACCAAAGGCTGCGCGATCATCGTTTTTCCGCGCGGCCGGAGGCCCATGTCCCGGATTCGCTGTCACAGTTGCCGGCACGGCGCCTGGAGCCGGCGCCGCTTCAGGCGGTGGCGAGGTTGCCGGTCACCGGCTCGGCCGCCGCCGACCCGTCCTCCTCGGCCGACCCGAGGTAAGCGGCGACGACCGCCGCGTTGCTACGGACCTCCGCCGGCGTCCCCTCGGCGATCTTCTTGCCGAAGTCGAGGACCACGACCTTGTCGGCCGTCTCCATCACCATCGCGACGTCGTGCTCGACCAGCAGTACACCCATGCCCCATTCGTCCGCGAGCCGGCGGATGAGGCGACCCAGCTCGGCGCTCTCCTGTTCGCCCAGGCCCGCGGCCGGCTCGTCGAGCAGCAGAACGGAGGGGGACGCGGCGACCGCGCGGGCGATCGCCACCAGCCGCCGGGTGCCATACGGGAGATCGCCGGGCTTCGACTCCAGCACGTCGCCGAGGTCCAGCTCCCCGACCGCGGCAACCGCCGCGGACGATAGCCGGCTCCTGCCCGGCCAGACCAGGTCGACCAGGTACGAGCGCCAGTCCTGATCGTCCGAAGCCGCGACGAGGTTGTCTCGGACGGTGATGTCCTCGAACAGCTCCAGGGACTGGAACGACCGCGACAGTCCTTCCCGCGCGCGCTGGTGCGCCGAGCGCCCCCGCAGCCGAACGTCGTCCAGACTGACCTCGCCCGAGGCGCGCACGAATCCGGTGACGGCGTCGATCAGAGTGGTCTTGCCCGCGCCGTTCGGACCAAGCAGCCCGACGACCTCGCCGGGGCGGACGTCGAGGTCGACGCCCGAGAGCGCCACGACGCCCCCGAACCGCACCGACAGGTCGCGCACCGTCAGAGTGCGACCGGGAACCCGGTGGCGCTGCCGTTCGGGGAGCGCGGGCACCGCGGCCGGCGCGGGCCGCAGCCGCTGCCACAGCAGTAGCACCGACTCGGCGACCGCGTGGGCGATGCCGTTGCGATTGAGTAGAATCGTGAGCAGCAGGATCACTCCACCGAACAGGTTGATCCACGCCAGGTTCGTGTCCGCGCCGAAGATCTCGACGATCGCCAGGCTGCCCACGCCACCGGCCGCCAGCAGCGAGCCCCACAGCGGGCCGCCGAGGTACCCGACGCCGCCGATCACGGCGATCAGTACGATGTTGATGGACGAGAAGGGGTCGAACGTGATCCCGTACAGCACTGTGTAGGACTGGAACGCGAGCAGGATGCCGGCGAGGCCGGCTACGCCTGCCGAGATGGCGAACGCGTAGAACTTGGTCGAGAAGATGTTGATCCCGAGCGCCGCGGCGGCGCGCTCATTCGTCCGTACCGCCAGCAGGCGCCGGCCGGTCCGACCCCGGCGGACGTTCGCGACGACGATCGCGGCGAGCACGAAGCTCAGCAGGCAGAACACGGCGTAGCGCTCGGGGTAGAGCAGCGGGTCGACGCTGATGCCGAAAATTTTCTGTGGGCCGACGGAAAGTCCGTCCTCGCCACCCGTCCACTCCGACCGCTGGAAGACCATCTGCTGGATCGCGAACCCGAGACCGAGCGTGACGACCGCGAGGTTGATGCCCCGGGTCCGCAGCGCCGGCAGCGCGAAGAGCAGCCCACCCACGATGGCGACGGCGATCCCGGCGAGCACGGCGGGCAGGAACGGCCAGTCGCTCTTGGCGACGAGCAGGCCGGTGGTGAGCGCGCCGACGCCGCCGAGGGCGACCTGGGCCAGCGAAAGCTGACCGGCCCAGCCGGTGAGCACCACCACGGACAGCGCGAACAGCGCGAAGGTGAGGGAGATCGTGGCCGCGATGACCCATTCCTCCGGCAGCACCTCGTGCAGCAGCACCCCCGCCACCCCAGTCATCACCGCGACCACCGGCAGGTTGACCCGCCCGCTCGTCGCGATCGCCGGCCGTTCCGCGACGAAGCTGCGCAACGGCAGTGAACGGCCGCGGACCACCAGGACCAGGATGATCGCGATGAACGGCACCGCGTCGACCGCGCCTGTGACCTTCACGTAGTTCGTGAACTCGCTCTGGGTGATGCCGATCGCCAGGCCGCCGAGAAGGACCAGCGGCATCGAACTGAAGCCACCGAGCAGCGCGGCCGCCAACGCGCCGATCAGGAGGAACGTGAAGGTGAGTACCGAAAGCCCGGTGATCGGGGCTATCAGCGCACCGGCGACGGCCGCCAGCGCGCCGCCGACCGCCCAGGTGAAGCAGGCCAGGCTGTCCGGCGACCAGCCCAGGGTGGCGGCGCCACGCTGGTTGGCGACCGCGGCGGAGATCGCCAGCCCCAGCGTGGTGAACCGGAGGGCCGCCCACAGGACCACTGTCACGACGACGGCGACGAGCAGGAGCAGCAGCCGGTCCTGCCCGACTTTGACGCCGATCAGCTCGACGCCCGAGGACGGCAGGGACGAGGTGACCTGCAGCAGGCTCGCGCCGCCGTAGCGGATCGTGGCCACGGACTGAAGGACGGCGAGCAGGCCGAGCGTCGCGATCACTCTGGTCAGCGGCGTCGCCGCCCGCAGCGGACGCATGATGACGAGCTGCACCGCCACCCCGGCAGCCGCCATTGCCACGGCCGCGACCACGAATGCCGGCACGGCGGGCCAACTGTGCAGGGCGCGCAGTTCGTAGACGATGTAGGCGCCGCCCATCGCGAACGCGCCGTGGGCGAAGTTGACGACACCAGATCCCCGGTAGATCAGGACGATGCCCTGCGCCAGCAGGGCGGTGATCGCCCCGGCGCCGAGACCGAGCAACGCGAACTGCAAGAACTCCTGCACGGCAAGCTCCGTGGTCGTGGTGGACGATCGTCGTCGGCGGCCGGGGTGGCGCACCCGGCGGGGGGCCGTGCATACGACCGGCGGGGGACCTGCCACCGGGCGCCGGGGTTGCGGGGCCGGCCGGCGCGTACCGGCCGGCCCCGCTCCGCTCAGGTCAGCGGCTTTCTCGTGTTGAGGTCCAGGCCCTTGAGCGGCGTCGCCGCGACGAACTTGCCGTCGACCAGCCGGAGGAAGAAGACCCGCGCGTTGCTGGCCCGCTCGAAGCCCGCCACCGAGCCCTTCGCGGACGGGGTCCATGCCGGGAGGATCCCGAACAGGTCGACGTCCTTCGCCGTGCCGAACGCCGCGAGAAGCGAGGACGGGGTGATCTCGCCGGTCACGCCCTTGGCGACCTGGGCCACGGCATGCACCGACAGCCAGGCTCGCAGGTTGGACGAGTTACGGATCTTTGCGTCCTTGTTCCCCGCCGTGGCCGCCGCGTCCATCTCCTTGGCGAACCGGGCGAGACCCGGGTACTCGGCAACCGCGCCGACCGGGGGGTAGGCCCCCACGATGAACAGGCGCTTCTCCTCGGACGCGGTGATCTGCGACAGCCCGTCTTGGATCTGTCCGTCGACGACGGCCAACGTGACGTTGGCGTTGGCCTGGTCGGCAGCCTTGATGAGGGCCAACGTCGCCTCGTTCGGCAGGATCGAGACGGCGGCCTGCGCGCCGGACCCGACGATCGCCTGGACCGCGGGGGCCAGGTCGGTCGAGGTCGCGCCGATCTTGATATCTTCCTTCACCTCCAGACCGGCGGCCTTGGCGCCTGCGGCCACGCCCTGGGAGTTGACGGCCGAGGCCGCGATGTCAAGCCGCACCGGCACCTCCGACTTGACGCCCTGGGAGAGCAGGCCGCCGGGCAGGCCGCCGAAGGCGAGCGCGGAGCCGGCGTCGAAGGGATAGCACGTCTCGCAGGAGTACTCCGCCGGGGTGACGCCGTTGAACCCGACGTATGGGATCTTGGCCGCCGCGAGGATCTCAGTGACCTGCTGGCCGTAGAGGGTGAAGGAACCGACGACGGCGACGGACTTGTCCTTGACGGCCTCGCGAGCGCACTTGGTCGAGTCGTTCGGGTCGTTGTTGTTGTTGCAAACCTTGATCTCGATCTGCTTGCCGTTGATCCCACCGGCGTCGTTGACCGCCGTGGCCGCCGCCCGTACCGCCGCCACGTTCCCAGGGAAGTTCGGTGTCTTGGTGTCCGTCGGGACCATGACGGTCAGCACGACCGAGTCAGCCGACGCGCTGGTGCCGCCGCCGCTGTCGTCCCCGCACGCGGAGAGGACGGCGGCGGCGACTAAGACTGCCAGCCCGCCCGTGGTAGCGAGCCGAGGGAGTCGCATCCAGAACCTCCATATGTGACCTACATCTCAAGCGCATGACGGTACGACAACGCTCTATTAACTGTCTAGAAAATTTTGTTTATTGCAGTAATTGCACTAAATTTGTCACCCCTCCTGACCAGGCCCGATACCGACCGGCGGCCAGCCAGAGCAGGTCGGTCAGGATCTCGCGGTTGTGCTCCCCGAGCAGCGCAGCGTGCCGCCGGCTCAGAACCCTCGGGCCGTTCGCGAGCCGGGCGGGCGCCCGCGATGGTGGGGTACGCGTCGAGGTCGGCCGTCGGCCCCGGCACCGTTACACCGGTTACTTGTTCTGCGAGCCCTGGTCCACCGGGACCACGATCCCGGTGACGTAGCGGGCCTCGTCCGAGGCGAGCCAGACCAGGGCGTTGGATACGTCGACCGGGTCGACCCACGGCTTGCCCATCGGCATGACGCGCGCGAACGCCGGCTTCGCGTCTTCCAGCGTCGGCGACTCCAGGTCTGGTCGGAACAGCTTCCAGGTGCCCTCGTTCGCGGTGACCATCGGCGTGCCGACCGTCCCCGGGCAGATCGCGTTCACCCGGATGCCCCGCGACGCCAGTTCGTTCGCCGCGGTCAGAGCGAGACCGATCACGCCGTGCTTCGAGGCGTTGTAGTCCGCGAGTCCGGCCGGGTTACGCAGGCCCGCGCCCGAGCTCGTCACGACGATGGACCCCCCGTTTCCGGCCGCCAGCATAAGAGGGATGCTGACGGCGAGCGTGTGGAAGACGCCGGTGAGGTTGACGGCGATGACGTCGTCCCACCCCCGCGAGGTCAACTCCCACAGCGGGCCGCCGGGCGGGCAGATACCGGCGTTCGCGGCGACGACATCGAGCCGGCCGCCGAGCTGCGCCACACCGTCGGCGACGGCCGCGGCGAGCGCCTCCCGGTCCCGTACGTCGACTTGGCGCGCGACAATGCGTCGGTCGAACTTCTCGACGCAGCGGACCGTCTCGTCCAAGTCGGCCTGGCTCGCCATCGCGTACGGGACGGTGTCGTACGACGCCAGCGCGTCGACGGCGATGACGTCGGCACCTTCCTCGGCCAGCCGCACCGCGTGCGACCGCCCCTGGCCTCTTCCCGCGCCGGTGACGAAGGCGATCTTGCCCTCGAGCCGTCCAGCCATGCGTTCGCTCCTGTCCAGAGGAAAGTCGGGATTCAGGCTCGCGTGTGGGTGTCGGCTGGGACGGTCAGCGGGAACCGGAACAGCGCCTCGGCATTACCATGCGTGATCGCCTCGACCTCGGCCTCCGGGACGCCGGCGAAGACCCCCTTGCAGGCCGCCTGGGTGTTCGGCCACGGGGTGTCGGCGTGCGGGTAGTCGCACTCGAACAGGATCCGGTCGGTGCCGAAGTAGTCCCGCGTCGTCAGGCCCCACGGTTCCTCGATCATGCAGAACCACATGTTCCGCTTGGCGATCTCGGACGGCTTCGTCGGGTCGAGGTGCGACCAGTAGCCGTGCCGCTCCCACTGGCGGTCGGCCCGTTCCAGCGCGGCCGGCAGCCAGCCGATGCCACCCTCGCTCCAGACCATCTTGATGTCGGGGAACTTGCGCGGGACCGGTGAGCACATCACGTTGACGGCGCACCGGGCCGCCTGGGTGAAGGCTGCGGCGATCTCGACGATGGGAGTGGTGCCCTGGTCGAGGGTGGACGACCCGGAGGACCCGATGTGCATGCAGATCGGCGTCCCGGATTCCTCGCACAGCCGCATCAGCGGGTGCCAGGTGTCGGTCTGCCAGGAGCCGACGCCGAGCGCGGCCGGGTCCTCGACGAAGCAGAGGGCTTTGGAGCCCTTCGCCAGCGTCCGTTCCATCTCGGCGACGGCGAGCGTGACGTCCCACAGCGGGACGATGGTCATGGGCACGAACATCTCGGGGGCGGCGGCGCACCACTCGTCCAGGATGAAGTCGTTCCACGCCTCGACGCAGACCTTCGCCAGGTCTTTGTCCTTGAAGGTGACGAACTTGCGCCCGCCGAAGCCCGGCAGCGTCGGGAAGTTCATGCTGGCGAAGATCCCATCGGCGCGCATGTCGACGGCGCGCGCGACCGGGTCGTAACAGCCGGGGATCATGTCGGCGAACCGCAGTGGCTCCAGCCCCCACTGCTCCCGGGGCTTGCCGGCCACGGCGTTGAGCCCCATGGTGCCCTGCCGAGTCCCCTCGTAGACCCAGAACTCGCGGCCGTCGGCCTCAACGACGTGCGGGGCCTCGTCTCGATAGCGGGCGGGGACACGGTCGGACCAGACGTGAGCCGGTTCGACGATGTGGTCGTCTACGCTGAACAGGGTGTACACGGCACCTCCTGTGATGTGGCAGTGACCTGTGATGAGGCAGTGACGCGACGGCCGGATGGCCGCTGCTTTGCGTAACAACCGATCGCACAACTGGGCGCTGACCGGTGCCGGCCGGCGCTCGCCGCCGAGCCTTGGCTGGCCCGATCCCGGCTACCAGGCACTGCCGGCACCACCCGGACGGGTGCCGATCACACCGTCGCGGTCCAGAGCGTCGACCTCGTCGGCGGCCAGCCCGAGCAGGTCGGTGAGGATTTCGCGGTTGTGCTCCCCGAGCAGCGGAGCGTGTCGCCGGTTGAGAACCCTCGGGCCGTTCGCGAGCCGCGCGGGATAGCCCGAAAAGACATGGGCCCCGGTCACCGGATGGTCGACGGTCTCCCAGAACCCGCGGTCACGCAGGTGCTCGATGTCGCCCGGCTCGTGTTGCTGGAGCATCTTGGCGGCCGGCACCCCGGCCGCGACGAAGGCGTCCACGACCTCGTCCGACGACCGTCGGGCGCACCACGCGGCGAGCCCGGCGTCGATGCGGTCGTGCGCCGCCCGCCGGCCGTCCCGGGTCGCGAGCGCGGGGTCACTCCTCCAGTCCGGGGCGCCGAGGACCGTACACAGCGCCGCCCACTGGTCATCGGTCTCGACCGAGATGACCACCCACCGGTCGGACTCCCCGGTGATGGGCAGCGGGTCGGCGGTCCGGTAGGCGCCCTGCGGCGCGGCCCAGGGCGATCGGTTGCCCGACCGCGTCAGCAGCGCGCCGTAGGCCGAGTGCTCGATGACGGGTTCGGCGGCGATGTTCAGCGCGCCCCCGATCATCGGGGCCTCCACCAGCATGCCCTCGCCGGTCCGCCGCCGGTGCTCCAAGGCGAGCAGCAGGGCCAACGCCCCGTGGTTGCCGGCGACGGGGTCCATCGGGCCGTTGGGGATCTCCGGGGGAGCGTCCGGCCACCCGGTCATCCACGCCATGCCCGCGGCCATCTCCACGGTCTGGGCGTACCCCGCGCGGTCCCGCCACGGACCGGTTAGACCGAACGCCGGGGCGCGGACCATGATGATGTCCGGCCGGATCTTCCTGATCTCGTCGTAGTCGAGGCCCCATGACTCGAATACCCGGGCGCTGAAATTCTCGACGATGACGTCGCACTCCGCGACGAGTCGGCGGGCGAGGTCGCGGCCTCGCTCGCTTGCCATGTCAAGGGCCAGGCTACGTTTGCCCGTGTTAGGACCCTGGAACAACGGCGACCACTCCCACCACTGGTCTTCCTTCATCGAGACCAGGGTGTTGAACCGCATCGCGTCCGGGCGCGCGGGCGACTCCACGTGGATCACATCCGCGCCGAACATGGCCAGGATGTGCCCGATCACCGGGCCGGACCAGTTCGCGGTGAAATCGGCGACCCGCAGCCCGGCGAACGGCGCTTCGCCGGGGTCCCCGGTGGGGGTCGCCGGGGCCGGTGAGCGGGGCACGCCGGCGCGAGCCAGGTAGGCGGAGGTGTGCTCGCCGAGCCGCGGCGGCGCCTGCGCCGCCCGTCTGCTGGCGTTCCCGTGAAAGGTGTACGGGACGTCGGGCTGGAGGAACCCGTCGCGCGGGTTGCGGACGTACCAGTCGCGTGTCGTGAACTGCTCGAAGCGCGGGGTCGTCGTCGGCGTGGCGACCTCGGCGACCGGGACGCGCAGCGCGTCCGCGAGCTCTAGGACCTCATCCGTGGTGTGCCGGGCCAGCCAACCGTCGATGGCGCCGACCAACTCGGCGCGACGGCTGTTACGGACGTTCATCAGTCCCAGCGAGGCGTCATCGAGCCAGTCCGGTTGGTTGACCAGGGCGCAGAAGTCGAGCCACTGTTGGCCGGTGACGACCATGAAACCGACGAAGCCGTCCTTGGTGGCGTGAATCGCCGGCAGGTTCATCATCCGGTTGACCCGCATCGGCCGGCCGGCCATCGAGTTGAAGGTCACCGGGTACATCGTCACCGTGGACAGCAGCGCCTCGTAGGCGGAGACGTCCACCACCTCCCCCACCCCGGTCCGCAGCGAACGCCACCGCGACGCCAGCAGCCCCACCGCGGCGCTCGTCCCGGCCGCCCAGTCCCCGAGCCGGCCACCCTGGACGACAGGCGGTCGCTCGCGGTCTCCTCGCGTCATCGGCCCGCCGGCCATCGCCTGCAGCGTGGCCTCGGTGACCGGACGGTCGGCCCAGGGCCCGTCCAGACCAAACGGAGTGATCGCGCAGACCGTGACGTGCGGGGCCAGGTCGGCGAGCGCTGACGGCGACAACGCGGGCGACGCGGTGAGCCGGGAACCGGGTGACCACACGACCGCGTCCGCGGCGGCGACCAGCCCGCGCACCACATCCAGATCACCCGGCTTGGCCGGGTCGGCGACCACACTGCGCTTGGAGCAGGCGAGGTACGAGAACAACGCACCGTCCTCGCGGTCACCGATGGCCGCTCCGCTGGCCGACCACCGGCGCAGCGGGTCACCCTCGGGGGTCTCGATCTTCACAACCTCGGCGCCACCGTCGGCGAGGACCTTGGTGCAGTAGGCCCCGGCGATCCCAGTGGACAGGTCCACCACGAAATACCCGTCCAGCGGGTACCGGTCCGTAGGCGCGGTTGACATCCGTTACCCCACCACTTCGGAGGTCACCGACGGGTTCTCAGGCATCGGAGGCCACAGTTTCCGGATCATGCAAAAGGCGATGAGATCATGTTCTTCTCTCATCGCCGGAGGCCACAGTTCCCGGATCGCTAACCGCGTGGACACAGCGACCTCCTGATGATCCGGATCGATCCGAGTAACCGTAGGGATATTTAAATTAACGATTTAGTTACACAGAATCGTAGAGCTATATGACGTATATCACAAGCGGTTAATCGAGGTGCGCTGCGGTCGGTGCCGCTCGGGGCGTCCGGTCACCGCGCCGCTTGCCAGTCATCGACACTCACGTCAAAATACCGAAAGCGCGTCAAATAACAAGCCGTTCCGACCAGAGCGGCAGTGATCATATTTTGGAGGCAACGGAGCGATGCCGGCGAAGCCTGGCGAGACGCCGACCGGTGGCGGGACCGGCAAGAGGGTGCGGCGCGGGCTGGTCGAAGCGCAGGTACGCGACATCGCGGCCGAGGTCTTCGCGGCGAAGGGTGTCGCCGGCACGAGACTCCAGGACATCGCCGACGCCCTGGGAACCAGCCGCACCGCGCTCTACCACTACTATCCCGGCAAGGATGAGCTTCTCGGTGCCCTGGTCGAAGAGCTCTCCCGGGAGGCGATGGCCGTCCTGCGCGCCGTCGTCGAGTGGACCGAGACCGCCGACCCGGCCGAGCAGGTACGCATCGTGGTCCGCGACCTGGTGCGCCTGTACATAGACCGGCCGCCGCGGGCGCGCCTCCTCGAGCGGGCCCTCCAGGATCTCCCCCCCGCGGTCGACCAGACGATCCGTGCTCTCAACCGGGAGTTCTTCCGGGAACTCGCCGCGCTGATCCGCGGCGGCATCGAGGCCGGCGTCTTCGCCGATCTGGACGAGCGGGTGGCCGCCCACACGATCGCCGGGATGACCAGGTCGGTGTCGTGGTGGTTCGACCCCGCTGGGCCGCGGACGGCCGACGCCGTCGCGGACCAGATCGCCCACATGGCCGTGAGCAGCCTGCTCGTATCACCGGCCGGCCGAGCCGCTCCGGCGGCGATGCGCGAATCCGTCACCCGGCTGCGGGCCGAGCTGGACGTACTGGAACGGGCATTGACCCCGTCGACCGAAAGGACTTCGCAGGATGACTGCTGACCTCCCGACAATGCCTTACCTACCCCTGTCCGGCGTCCGCGTACTGGACCTCGGGATACTGATCCCGCCCGCGCTGGCCGGCAACAAACTCGTCGCGCTCGGCGCCGACGTCGTCAAGGTCGAGCAGGCCGGCCGGGGCGACCGCATCCGGGCGGTGCCGCCACTCGCCGAAGACGGCGAGAGCTCCCAGCACATGGGCTACAACTGGGGTAAGCGCAGCATCACACTCGATCTCCGGCGACACGACGACCTGGAGACCTTCTTCGCCTTGGCGAACGTCGCCGACGTCATCCTCGAAAACCAGCTTCCCGGCTTCTGGGCCAGGCTCGGGATCGATTTCGCCGAACTCCGCAGGCGCCGTCCGGCACTGATCGTCTGCTCCCTGACCGGGTTCGGTCAGACCGGGCCGCTCGCCCAGCTACCGTCCCACGGGCTCAACATGGACGCACTCGCGGACAGCGTCGTCGTCGAATGGCGCGACGGCGAACCGCACCTTGGCTGGTCCTTTACGAGTTGGGGCAACGAACTCGGCGCGGCGAACGCCGCGATGGCGATCTGCGCGGCCTTGGCGGAGGTCCGCGGCGGCGGCCAGGGCGCCTGGATCGACATCTCCTGCTGGGACGCGCTCGTCGAGGCCCACCGCACCGACATCCTGCTCACGACCCGCACCGGCGTGGTCGCGAACGCTCACAAGCGCGGGCTCGGCCCGCTCTACGACACCTATCTCTCCCAGGACGGGAAGGCTGTCCTCCTCGGTGCCCTCGAACGGAAGTTCTGGATCAATTTCTGCGTCGGCGTGGACCGCGAGGACCTGATCGACCTCCACACCGGAGCCGAGATCGACTTCGGTCCCACCGACCAGAAGCTGCGGGAGGAACTGAGGCCCATCTTCGCCGCCGCGACGGCCGAGGAGTGGGACCGCCGGTTCCTGGCCTGGGACTGCCCCGGCGCGACCGTGCTCGAGACCCCGGACATCATGCGGCATCCCCATTTCGCCGCGCGGGAGCTCCTTGAAGGCCAACCGGGCACGTGGCCGTTGATGCGCAGCGCGATCCGCTGGCACCACACCGGTGAACGCGCCGGCGCCGGGCTCACCCCACCCCCCGCGCTCGGTGAACACAACGAGGCCATCCGCGTGGACTGGATCGGTAGGTAGTCCGCGATGCCCGAGGTGAAGATTCCACACTCACTTGACGCCTATACCTGGACGCCACTCACCGAGGAACCGCCCGTCACGGACGCCGTGAAAGGCGTGCTGAGTAAATGCTGGGAGCTGCGCGGCGTGTAGGCCGCAGCCCAACCACAAAGAACGCGGGCACTACTGGCCTCTTCAGTATGGGCCGCCTGTTATGTCGAGGCACGTCTGTGCTGCCGCTCTGTTTGCCGACCTACGCCACGGCGCCGGCCCCGGCTGCGCCGGCAGCGTTCACCAGCGCGGCGACCGTCGTCGCGACCGCCGGCTCGCGCTCCCCGATCATGCATCCCTCCGGCCGTCACGTTGTCGGCCCCGCTCGGCCTTATCCTTAAGATAGTTGATAATTAATCAAGGTGACAGTGGCGCAGGTATCCGTAACAGGCGTGTCTGGGGAGGAATCGTGCAGAGGAAGTGGTGGACGCTGACGGCGGTCTGCATCGGCGTCTTCATGCTGCTGCTCGAAGTCAAGCCCTGCTGGCCTACCAAGGGCTGACCTGCGAAGCTGTGACGCTGTGCAGCGTGCCAGCGATCAATGACCCGAACCGACCAGTCCATTATGACCGCGTGCGGTGGCTTCCGAGCTGCACGGCGATCTTGCACGACAACTGTGGTTGTCGCATGGCAGACGACGCGCTCACGGCCACGCTCGGCGCGCTGACTGACGCGAGCGAACGGGCCCGGTCGGTCGAAGCGGAGATTCGGACGCTCGCGGCGCGGGCTGCCACCGAGGGAGCGAACTACGGCGATATCGGCCGCGCGCTCGGGATCACGCGGCAGGGGGCGCGCAAGCGGTTCCCGCAACTCTTCGATGCGGGACGCCCAGCGACAACCGAGGTTGTCGTTCCGGCTGAGCCGGGCGCGTCACGCGACTCCGACCGGCCGGAGCGTGCCGCCTCCCGGCCAGCCACGGCAGACCGGCCGCGTGCGCGGCCCGCGCGGGCGCGCTCTGTGGCGTCGGCGATGGACAAGGCCATGGCCGCCGCCGTGGCCATGACCGAGCACGCCGGCTACACCTTGGAACGGATCGAGACCGGTTACCGCGTCATCGTCGATGGCGTGGAGTGCGGCATCCTGCGTCCCGACTACACGGGCACCACCACGAACCGGCCGCGCGGTTGGCTCCCGCTGGAACCGGGACTCGTCTCGGTCTTCCCGGCGGGACGCAGCTACCGGACCCGCGACGAAGCCGTCAGGCATCTCCTCACTGACCTACGTCACCGCGCCAAGCAGCGGCGGAGCAGGCGCGGCGAGGTTCCGCGCTGACGGTCCGGCACGGTCATCTCGTGACGGCGTATCGACAACCAGAGTTGTCGCGCATTCACGCTGGCCCTGCGTACTCCAGTCGCGGGAAGACGGGCCTTGGCTCGGCGACGGTCGGGCCGCCGTTCCCGCACTGGTCGGTTATCTTCGCTGCGGCGTCCGGGAGGAACGGATTCAGATGCTCGGCCAATGATCGGCAGGTAAGTACGAGTTCGGCGAGGGCCGCGTCCAGCGGACCTGTAGGCACGCTTTCCTTGCGTTCCGCCTTGGCGAGCGTCCAGGGGGCGACGGCTTCGACGTAGCGGTTGCCCTCATCGGCGATTCGTACGATTGCTTCCGCGGCGCGGCGGAAGTCGAACAGCGCCAGTGCGGCGTCGATCTGTTCGGTTGCCACGTCCCGAGCGGCGCGCAGCGCGGTGGCTGCCGGGTCCTCCTGCGCGTATTCGGGGACGACACCCTGACGGTAGCGCTGCACCATGGACACGGTGCGGTTGACCAGGTTTCCGATGTTGTTCGCGAGATCCTCGTTGGCCCGGTTGACCAGCCGTTCATCCGTGTAGTCCGTGTCTCCCGCGCGGGCGACCTCGCGCAGCATCCACCAGCGCAGTGCGTCCGTGCCGTACCGGGCCACGATGTCAGCAGGGTCCGCCGCGTTCCCCGCAGACTTACTGATCTTCGCACCTCCGGCCGTGAGGTATTCATGCACGAAGATGGTGTCCGGCAGCGTGAGACCGGCAGACAGCAACATCGCTGGCCAGTACACAGCGTGAAAGCGGATGATCCCTTTACCGATCACGTGAACGCGCCGGTCGGCGTCGGTCCACCAGTGACGGAACGATGCCTCGTCGTGCCCGTAGCCGGGCGCGGTGATGTAGTTCGCGAGCGCATCGAACCAGACGTAGATCACCTGGTCAGGGTCGTCTGGCACCGGAATGCCCCAGCCCCGGGCACGTGCCATGCTCCGCGAGACGCTGAAGTCCTCCAGCCCTGACCGCACGAACGACAGCACCTCACGCTTGCGCGACGCGGGTTCGATCTTCAGCGTGTCGCTGGCAATCAGGGACTCAAGCTGCTCGGAGTAGCGGCTCAGCCGGAAAAACCAGTTGTTCTCCTCGACCGTCTCGGGCACGGTGCCGTGCTCCGAGCAACGGCCGTCCACCAACTCGTCCGGCGAGTAGAACAGCTCACAGCCGACGCAGTAGAGGCCAGAGTAGGTCTTGCGGTAGAAGTCGCCACGTTCGGCGCATGCCGCCCACAGCCTGTCAACGCCGGGACGATGGCGTGGGTCGGAACTGGTCTTGATGAAGTCGTCGTAGGAGAGGTTCAGTGAGTCCCGCAGGCTCCCGAACCGGGCCGCTACGCGGTCGACGTACTCCTGAGGAGTGATGCCCTCGGCTTCCGCACCTTGGACGTTCTTCAGGGCGTTGTCATCGGTACCCGTCTGAAAACGCACGTCATCGCCGCGCTGGCGACGGTGCCGCGCGAGCACGTCAGTCTGGATCATCTCAAGGGCGTGGCCGACGTGCGGCCTGCCGTTGACGTACGGAATAGCTGTCGTCACGAAGAAACGACCCATCACAGCCCCTCACGCCCCGGGGCTGGTCGTCCGCGCCGGAAGGAGGCGCCGGGACTCCCCGGGGCCTCCTCGTCTGACCGGTCAGGACACGCGAAGGAGGCCGGAGATGCGCATCATCCGGCCTGAAGTCGCCATACGAGCGACGATCAACCTTCGCACGTACCCGATGCTACACGGCGCGACTCGGCCGACGCCGCACCATGTCCGGCCGGCGGCCAAGGGTCGCCGATCACGCGCGACACGGCGTAGCCGACGTTGCCAAGCCCGAATCGATCAACGACAGATTGTCGCTGAAAGTAGCCATCTAAGTGTAGATGAGTAAAAGCCTGTATGCGACGGGTGTTGCCGCTGTTACCTTCCCGTGTTGGAAGGAATCGTTCCACTTCGCCGGTTGTGAGCGCGAGAGGGCGGGTTGGCATGGAGCACGACTACTCAGTCGAGGGCTTCGTCAACGAGCGTTTCGTCAACGGACACGGCACGGGAAAGATCGATCCGAAGACCGGTACCAGCGAAATGGAGGTGACCTTCACCTCGCTCCCGGACGGCTGGGACCCACGGACGATCGTGCTCATGTGCTGCGATCGGGCGCTGGTGATGGCCTCCCGGGAGGTTGGCGGCGCGACCAGCATCCGTCGTGCCTCAGGCGGTTGGCTGTCCATCGGGCGTCACCTGCACGACGGCGGCCGAGACAGCGTCATGTACGACGACGCCGGCCAGATTCTCGCGCGCGTCCGCGCGACGTCCGAGACAGACTTCCGGGGCACGACGAGGTTCGACCGGTCGCGCATCGAAGCGGGCGTCTCGCATCTGCGACCGGGGCGGAACGGCATCGCGGAGATTCCCGCCTTTGACGGCGTCATGATGCAGGCCGGGCCAAGGCTGGTGACCGTTTCCACCCGCTTCAGCGCCACGCTGGAGGACGGCACGGCCATGTACGGGCGCACGTTCTACCCGCACTACCTGCCGGCTCAGGCCGCGCCTGTGCCCTACTACCAGATCCTCCGCGTCGAATCGGTGACGCAGGAACTGGACGGGAACCGGTTGTACTCGCGCGTCGTTTCGTCGGTGCTACGGTCGAATTCGTGTCGCCCCCCGTTGGTAACTGCGACCTTGAGGAGTCCACCGTCGAACAGGTGTAGTCGGTAGATCAACAGCGCTTTCTTGAACTGGCCGCGCCCGTAGACGAATTTCATCTCACGTACGTCGGACCAGGCTACCGGCCGATGGATTCCGCTCTTGCTGTGGATAATTCCGTTCCTGAAGAGATAGTAGATCCATGTGCCCCGGAACAAGCGGAAGAAGCCGGCCAGCAGATAGAACAGGCCGAACATGAGGAGGCCCCGCGCGAAGTCGG
>NZ_CAUVXG010000034.1:12756-34944 GCF_963555885.1 Protofrankia sp. Cr2 | reverse complement strand
CGAGGTGCCCCAGGCTGTGCCGGGCGGCGAGCTGGACCACGTCCAACGGAATCTCTTCCATATTCCCCCGCAGCTGTGAAACTGGATTCGGACGCGGACTGCGATCGCCCTGCGTCGGAAAGGGTATCACATTAGACGCAGAACGTACAAGTAGCGCTTTCCTGACACCGGCGGTCGAGTCCGCCCGCACAGCTAGTCCGGATCTTTCGTGGGCGGCCGGGGCGGACTTCGGGAGCACCACCCATCCTTTCGGCGAGCTGCCCGCGTACGGTGTTGGTCGCGAAGGCGGTGCCCGATTCCCGTCGGCGTCGGTGATTGTCCGTTGAGCGTCGGGGTGGGGCCGTTCCTTGCGGACGATGACCCGCATGCCCGGTGGCCAGCCAGTCAAGTCGAGCAGGCCGGTGAGTTCGGCGGTCCATCTCCTCGGCCAGCACCGCGATCGCTTCGCCATCCAGATGCGACAGGATGTCCTCGGCCTGCCCGATGCACTATGGCCTGCGTATGACGTGCGACATCAAGGGCTCCGAGGTGATCAGCGCTGTAGTAGCGACCGTATGCCTCTTGGGCGGCTATCCAGGAGGACATCTCGGGGTCGCATGCCTTGTCGGCATCCCCGATCATGCATCCCTCCGGCCGTCACGTTGTCGGCCCCGCTCGGCCTTATCCTTAAGATAGTTGATAATTAATCAAGGTGACAATCGCGCAGGTATCCGTAACAGGCGTGTCTGGGGAGGAATCGTGCAGAGGAAGTGGTGGACGCTGACGGCGGTCTGCATCGGCGTCTTCATGCTGCTGCTCGACGTCACGATCGTGAACGTGGCGCTGCCGGACATCGGGCGGGCGTTCGGCGCCTCGCTGTCGGACCTGCAATGGATGATCGACGCCTACGCTCTGACGTTGGCCGCCCTGCTGCTGACGGCCGGTTCGCTGGCAGACCGGTTCGGTCGGCGGTTGATGTTCGCCGTCGGCACGGCCATGTTCACCGTCGGGTCGTTCCTGTGCGGCCTCGCGCAAACCTCGCTGTTCCTGATCCTGGCCCGGGCCGGGCAGGGAGTCGGCGGAGCGATCATGTTCGCGACGTCCCTGGCGCTGCTCGCCGACGCGTTCCGCGGCCGGGACCGCGGGGTCGCCTTCGGGGTCTTCGGGGCTGTCACGGGCGTGGCGGTCGCTGTGGGCCCGGTCCTCGGCGGGGTGCTGACCAGCGGGTTGTCCTGGCGATGGATCTTCTTCGTGAACGTTCCGGTCGGCGTCGTCGCGGTCGCGATCACCCTGCTCGCGGTCGCGGAGTCCCGCGATCCGCGGGCCGGACGGATCGACTGGTTCGGCCTGGTGACGTTCTCCGGCGCGCTCAGCGCGCTGGTCTACGGGCTCATCCGCAGCAGCATCGACGGCTGGAGCTCGGCCCCGGTCGCCGGGTGCCTGATCGGGGCGGCTGTGCTGCTGGCGGCGTTCGGCGTCGCCGAGGCCGTGCAGACCCAGCCGATGTTCGACCTCACCCTGCTGCGCAAGCCGACCTTCGATGGTGGTCTGTTCGCCGCGTTCGGGCTGTCCGCCAGCCTGTTCTCGATGTTCACCTATCTCGTCCTGTACATGCAAAGCGTGCTCGGTCTCTCGGCCGTCGCCACCGGCACCCGGTTCCTGGTGCTCAGCGGGGCGCTTTTCGTGTCCGCCGCCATCGCCGGGCGGCTCACCGAACGCGTGCCGGCCAAGCTGCTCATCGGCCCGGGATTCGCGGCCGTCGGCGCGGGGCTGCTGCTCATGCGCGGTCTGACCGTCGGCTCCGGGTGGACCCACTTCATCCCCGGTTTCATCGTCGCGGGTGTCGGCGCCGGCTTTGTCAACGTTCCGCTCGCGTCCACCGCTGTCGGTGTGGTGGCACCGGAACGCGCCGGCATGGCGTCCGGGATCAACACGACCTTTCGTCAGGTCGGGATCGCGACCGGTATCGCCGGCCTCGGTTCGATCTTCAGTGCCCAACTGCGCGACACTGTCACCAGCGCGCTGGCCGCTACCCCCGTGGCCCACCAGGCTGGTCACATCGCCCGGGCGGTGTCAGGCGGTGGCATCCAGGCGGCGGTCGCGGACGCACCACCGTCCGCCCGTGCTGCGATCGGCGCCGCCGCGCACGCCGGCTTCGTCACCGGGCTGAACGAGATCCTGCTGGTCGCAGCTGTTACAGCCTTCGTGGCGGCGGGACTGTCGTTCGTCCTCATCCGACAGCGTGACTTCGTCGTCCGCGGCTCGGGCGGTGGTGGCGACGGTGGCGGCCGTGGCGGGGACGACCGACCTGCTCCGGCGAGCGGCGCGATACCCGCGGCACCCGCGGCACCCGCGGCCTGAGCGAGCCGTACTCGGATCATCGGATCCCGCGCGATCGAAGATCCATCGGACTGCCAAGAATCATCTCAGGTGGGCTGGGACACGGATGTCGGCAGACCTGCGGTGGCCCATGCGCGGAATCCGCCGATGACGTCGGTGGCGTGCTGCAGGCCGAGTTCGTGGAGGGAGGCTGCGGCGAGGCTGGATGTGTAGCCCTCCGAGCACACGATGATGATCTGCAGGTGGTAGCCGGTGGCCTCGGGGAGCTTGGCGTCACTGGTGGGGTCGAAGCGCCACTCGAGCACGTTCCGTTCGACGATCAGAGCGTCGGGGATCTCTCCTTCGGCCGCGCGCTGTGCGGCCGGGCGGATGTCGACGATGACCGCGCCCTGCCGGCGCGCTTGGTCTGCCTGGGAGGGGGTGAGCCGCATCAGCCTGGATCGGGTGTCGGCGAGGATTTGTTCGATCGTCCGGGCCCCTGCCGGGGGCTGCGGGGTAACGGTCACCAGTCGACTCCTGCTCGCTCGCGGCCGATCTCGACGAGTCCCGCGTGTGGATCCAGGGCGTAGCGTCGCATGAACTCCAGCGCCGGCGCGTAAACGTGGATGCTGACCGCTGCAGCGTTGCCGGTATTGCTGATGTCGTGGACGTGGGCGGGGCCGAAGGAGCGGGCCTGACCGGTGGCGAAGGTCGTTGGGTTGGTGAGGGCCGTTGGGCGCAATGGTTCGGACCGGCCGGGGACGACGGTCAGTTCGGTGAGGACGCCGGCCACGACCGCGAACGCGCCCGCGCTGTCGCCGTGGTCGTGCAGGTCGGTGGACTGGCCGGGTAACCAGGTCAAAAGCCACGCCTGGTAGTCGGATGTGGCGTCCAGCAGCGTGGACCATCGGCGGATCGGGTCGAACCGAACCAGCGGTGTCCAGCTGTCCCGGTGTGCTGCGAGCCGGCGGACGATCAGTGTGAGATCCGTCGGGCGGCGGCGACTGCTGAGGTAGGTGTGGGCGGGCGGCGCCGTGGTCATGCCGCTGTGGTCGAGGTCGACGTCCACGGGTGCAGCGGTGGTCACGAGACGGTACCTCCAGAGGTGGGACGGGTAGCTGGCACAGACACGGCAGGCATGGCTGAACGCTGTGACGGCCGGTGACGGCGGTAGGTCCGTGGGGCGTGGGGAGGGGAGCCCGTGGTGAGGCAGCGGCGGGAGTGCTCCTGTGGCGAAACGGCTTCCCCGATCAGGTTGGCGCGGCCACCGTGGTCACCGTGGCAGGCCGGAAACGACGTCGAAAGGTCGAACATCGGGTGCCGGACGCCGGGAGGCAGGCCGGCTGTAACTACTGTCAGTCACGCTCGCCACGATGGATCGGGCAGCCTGGCTTGAGTGAGCCAGGGACCGCATGATCACTTTTTGCGCCCCGCCGGCGGCCTTCGCAGATCGTCCTGGCTACCGGGTAGGCATACGACAGCGCAGACACAGTGCGCTGGCTACCCGTACGTAGTCGACGTGCGGGCGGCTGACCAGGACGGTGCGACCGCTCATGACCTGTGAGGCTAGCGGAGCACGGGGTGCATTGTCGACTGTCTCAGTGGAGAATTCGACGAGTGATCGGCGGGTCTGGCGGCCGCCGCCGGCCTGTCTATCATTGTGGCGTAAATCACTTGTCTACTTCTTGACTCGACAATGTCGATTTCCCGAGAGTGCTGGGTGTACACGCTTTTTCACGTCTGACGTGCCGTCGCCGTGTCGACTTCGGGCATTGCGGTTCGGGCATTGAGGAAGGAGCGAGCGGGTGGCGTCAGGTCCTGTTCCGCTGTCGGTGCTCGATCTCGCACCGCTGAGCTCCGGGTCGACGGCAGCCGATGCGCTGCGCAACACAATCGACCTTGCCCGCCACGCGGAGCGCTTCGGCTATGCCCGGTACTGGCTCGCCGAGCACCATCTGACGCCCGGGGTCGCCTCGGCCGCGCCTGCCGTGTTGATCGCCTTGGTCGCCGATGCCACCCGGACGATCCGGGTCGGGTCGGGCGCGGTGCAGACCGGCCACCACACCCCGCTCGTCATCGCGGAGCAGTTCGGGACCCTCGCACACATCCATCCCGGGCGTATCGACCTCGGTCTCGGTCGCTCGAGCGTCAGCAGGCTGATCGAAAGGGCCACGAGGTCCGCCGTCGGGCCGCAGCCGACGGGCGGTTGCCCGGCCGCCGGTCCGGCCGCCGGTCCGTCTGCCGGTCCGTCTGCCGGTCCGTCCGTGGTCAATGGATTGTTCATCCCGCCGGCGCCGAGGATCATGTTCGATCTTGACCGTCTCCGCCGGCAACTGGACCTGGTCGGGACCCGCGACGACGCCGCCGACACCTACGCGTTGCAGGTGGGCGACATCCAGGCGTTCATCCGCGGTGACTACCGCACACCGGACGGCCTGCACCTGGCAGCGCCCACCGCCGAAGGCGCCGATGTGGAACTGTGGATCCTCGCCGCGAGTGCCGGCGACAGCGCGCGGACCGCCGGCGAGTCGGGGCTTGCACTGGCGGCCAACTACCATGTCGTGCCGTCCACCGTGCTGGAAACGGTCGCGGCGTACCGGGCTGCCTTCACCCCGTCCGAGACGCTGCGAGCACCGCGTGTCATGGTCTCCGCGGATGTCGTGGTCGCCGACGATGACGAGACCGCCCGCCGGTTGGCCAGCGGGTACGGCCCGTGGGTGGCCAGCATCCGTACCGGTGCGGGCGCCATCGCCTATCCCACGCCGGCCGAGGCGGCCGCCTACCCCTGGACGAAGCAGGGTCGTGCGCTGGTCGCGGACCGGGTCGACACCCAGTTCGTCGGTTCGCCCGCGACCGTCGTCCAGAAGCTGCGCACACTGCGCGACGCCACCGGAGCCGACGAGTTGCTCATCACCACGATCACCCATGACCACACCGACCGGGTGCGCTCCTATGAGCTGCTCGCCGGGGCATGGGCACGCCTCGGTTGACGGCGGCCCGTCACCCCACGGCCACCGCCACCACCGGCCCAGCAGATCCCGTGCGATCCGAGCAGGGAGAGACCGACCGATGACCCCATCCTCCGCACTGCACCTTGCTGTCGCGCTCGATGGCACGGGCTGGCATCCCGCCGCATGGCGGGAGCCCGACGCTCGGCCCGACGACCTGTTCACCGCCCGGTACTGGACCGACCTGGCGCACGAGGCCGAGCGCGGTCTGCTGGACTTCGTGACGATCGAGGACTCCCTGTCGTGGCAGTCCTCGCGCTACCAGGGCCCGGACGATCGGACTGACCAGATACGCGGACGTCTCGATGCGGTCGCGGTCGCCGCTCGGGTCGCCCCGCATACCAGGCGCATCGGACTCGTGCCGACTGTGACGGTCACCCATACCGAGCCCTTCCACATCTCCAAGGCGATCGCCACCCTCGACTACGTCAGCGCCGGCCGTGCCGGCTGGCGGGTCCAGGTCTGCGCGAGCAAGGCCGAGGCAGGCCATTTCGGGCGGCGCGACATCCCCGCGTTCCGGTTCGCAGACCGGGAGCAGCCCGCCGCGGCCGAGCTGATCAGGGATCTGTTCGACGAAGCCGGCGACTACGTCGAGGTGGTCCGGCGGTTGTGGGACAGCTGGGAGGACGACGCTGAGATCCGTGATGCGGCGACCGGGCGGTTCGTCGATCGCGGCAAGCTGCACTACATCGACTTCGCGGGCAGCTGGTTCAGCGTCCGGGGTCCGTCGATCACGCCGCGTCCGCCGCAGGGCCAACCGCTGGTCACCGCCCTCGCGCATGCCACCGTCGCCTACCGGCTGGCTGCCCGCGCCGCCGATGTGGTGTACGTGACGCCGCACGACGCCGAGCAGGTACGCACCATCGAACAGGAGGTCCGTACGGAACAGGCCGCCGCCGGTCGGGATCATGAGCTGTTGCACGTCTTCGGTGACCTCGTGGTTTTCCTGGACGTCGATGCGGGGCAGGCCGCCGACCGCAGGGCACGGCTCGATGGCCTGGCCGGCGCCGGGTACCGCTCGGATGCGCGTGTGTTCAGCGGAACGCCGGCCGGGCTGGCCGATCTGCTGCAGGAGTGGCAGCGGGCCGGCCTGACCGGTTTCCGGCTGCGTCCCGCCGCCATCCCGCACGATCTGAACGCGATCACCCGTGGGCTCGTGCCGGAGCTTGCACGCCGCCGCGCCTTCCGCACGGAGTACGAGGCGGACACGCTGCTCGGTCTGCTCGGTCTGCACCGCCCAGCCAGCCGCTACGCCGCTGTCTGACGCGCGAGCCCCCCAGATGACCTGCGAGGATCCCAGATGAGCAAGCCGCGTAAGCAGATCCACCTGGCCGCGCATTTCCCGGGTGTGAACAACACGACCGTATGGAGCGACCCGCGGTCGGGCAGCCACATCGAGTTCAACTCGTTCACGCATTTCGCCCGGACAGCCGAGCGGGCGAAGTTCGACTTCCTTTTTCTGGCCGAAGGGCTGCGGCTGCGTGAGCAGGCCGGCCACATCTATGACCTGGATGTGGTGGGCCGTCCGGACACGTTCACGGTGCTCGCAGCGCTGGCTGCCGTCACCGATCGGCTGGGACTCGCCGGCACGATCAACTCCACCTTCAACGAGCCCTATGAGGTCGCCCGCCAGTTCGCCAGCCTCGACCATCTCTCCGGTGGGCGGGCCGCATGGAACGTTGTCACCTCATGGGACGCGTTCACCGGCGAGAATTTCCGCCGCGGCGGATTCCTCCGCGAAGATCAACGCTATGAGCGGGCCGAGCAGTTCATGCGGACGGCGTGGGAACTGTTCGACTCCTGGCGCGGTGACGAGATCATCGCCGACAAGGCGTCAGGGGTCTTCATCAACGACGCGTCCGCGGGCGCGTTCGCCCATCACGACGCACACTTCGATATTGTCGGCCAGTTCAACGTGCCCCGTAGTCCGCAGGGCCGGCCGGTGATTTTCCAGGCTGGCGACTCGGGCGAGGGTCGCGAATTCGCCGCGGCGACGGCCGATGCGATCTTCAGCCGACACAGTACCTTTGAGGCCGGCAAGGCATTCTACGCTGACGTCAAGGGCCGGCTGGCGCGGTATGGTCGGACCCCGCGGGATCTGCTCGTGTTCCCGGCCGCCACCTTCGTGCTCGGCGACACCGGCTCCGAGGCCCACGAACACGCTGCCATCGTCCGCCACCAGCAGGTCAGCGGGCAGACCGCGATCCGATTCCTCGAGCAGTTGTGGAACCGCGATCTCAGCTCCTACGACCCCGACGGCCCGCTTCCCGAGATCGACCCCGAGCCGGGCGAGAACACCATCGCGCGGGGCCGCGCCAGCGTGCGGATGTTCTCCGATCCGCTCGCGGTGGCGAAACAGTGGCGTGAGCTGGCTGAAGCGAAGAAGCTTTCCATCCGCGAGCTGGTCATCGAGGTCAGCGGCAGGCAGTCGTTCATCGGTACGCCGTCCACCGTCGCCGAGACGATCAACAGATTCGTGCAGGAAGACGCCAGCGACGGATTCATCCTCGTCCCACACATCACACCCGGCGGCTTGGACGAGTTCGCCGACACGGTCGTGCCGCTGCTACAGGAACGAGGCGTCTTCCGCAGCGAATATGAGGGCATTACCTTGCGCGATCACCTCGGCCTACCGCTCCCCGGCAGACAGGACACACGTACACAGGCGGCCTCGTGAGGTTTTCGGGGTTGGAGAACAGCCCCGTCATTTCCGCCGGGTTTCCCATCGTCCGGCGTATCAGCCCAGAACGCGTCGGTGCACGGGGCTGAAGGATGTGAATCTGATGCTGCTATTGAAGCATCAGATTCACATCGTTGAGAGCCGGTCGGGTAGGGGTCGGGCTCGCGGGACGGACTCACGGATGCAGTAGCTGCCTGCACAGTGCCGCCACCAGATCGTCGTCAACACCGAGCTGCTCGGCGGCGTAGTCGTGCACCGATCCGTACCGCGTGATCAAGTTGGCCAAGAAGAGCCGCATGATCTCAGCGGGGGCTCGGCCGTAGGCGGGCCACCCGAGGGTCAGATCGGGGTGATCGGCGTGCCACTCGGCGACCAGGCGTTCGGTGGCCAGCTCGGTCAGGGCGAAATCGGCGACGATGTTGTCCTCGTGTACCCCGACCAGGGCGAGGACCAGCATGGCCAGCAGGCCGGTGCGGTCCTTGCCGGAGTGACAGTGGAACACCAACGGAGCGGTGTCACCGGCGATGATCTCTAGTGCGCGCCGGAGCTCCTTGACGCCGTCGTGGGCGACCTCGGTGTACTTGTCGGCCAGGAAGCGCGCGGGCTCGACGTCCGGGTCCAGGCCCGCCTGATCGTACGGCCGGTGCTCGATGCTCAGATTGTGGTAGACCAGCCACTGGTGGCGCGGGACACGTCCGCTGCGTTCGATCTCCCAGGGATACCGAAGGTCGATCACGGTGCGGACGCCCAGGGCGAGGAAGCGATCCCAGTCCTGGCTCTGCAGCTTGCCCAGCGAGTCGGAGCGAAACAGCCGACCCCAGCGCACCGTGCGGCCATCAGCGGCCTGGTAGCCGCCCAGATCCCGGAAGTTGTGCAGACACTCAAACGCGATATATCTCCTCACGCGGGTCAGCTTACGAATGGAGCGGTCCGGCTTGCGTGGCCGGCGAACGTGCGGTTCACCGCGTCCAGATCAATGCCCCCCGGCGCTGTGGATACCAACATTTCCGATATCGTCGACTCATCTGACGACGCGTAGCCAGACATTCGTCACTTGCGGCGTGTGACTCAGGCCGTTCTCCCCCTATGCTCCGGTGCGGCTCACCGGGTGGCTCCCTCCGGCCGGGCACGAGCGAGCAGGAGGGTGACATCGTCGTCATAGCCGGCACTGCGGTTGATGAGCGTCAGAAGGCGGTCCGCGGTGGCGGACAGGTCTGTCGTTTCCGAGAGGACGCGCAGCAGGCGTAGGCAGCCCTCGCCGATGTCGACGGCGGGGGATTCGACCACGCCGTCGGTGTACAGGGCGAGAGTGGATCCGGCTGGGAACCGGTTATGTGTTTCGATGAACGTCTGCTCGTCGACGCCGAGGATGATCCCGTTGGCATCGTCGAGGAGTTCGACGGTTCCATCAGGATGGCGCAGGGCCGGGGGCAGGTGGCCGCCGTTGACCACGGTCAGGGTGGCGCCGGCCGGGTCCCAGATCACGTACAGCACGCTGGCGAAGGTTTCGATGCTCCGGGTGACGGCGTCGAGCTCGGTCATCACGGCGGCGGGGGGCAGGTCGAGCCGGGCGAGGGCCCGGACGGTGGTGCGCAGCTGCCCCATGGCGGCGGCGGCGCCCAGGCCACGGCCCATGACGTCGCCGATGATCAGCGCGACCTGTCCGGCCCGCAACGGGAGGACATCGAACCAGTCGCCACCCACCTCGGTGCCGCTGGTGCCGGGTTGGTAGCGCCACGCCAGTTCGAGACCTTCCACGGCTGGGATGCCGCGAGGCATGAGTGCGCGTTGCAGCGTCAACGCGGCGGTTCGCTGGTGGTCGAAAGCACGCGCATTCGCGATCGCGCTTGCGATCCGGCTCCCCAGCTCCGCCGCGGTCTGGACATCTGGCTCGCCGTAGGGCCGCGCCGCGGTGACGCCGAACCCCACGCTTCCGAGGTACTCCCCGCCGACCAGCAGCGGCACCACGATCCCGGACCGAAGCCGGAAGTGCCGGATCACCGCGGCTACGCGCGGCGCGGGGGAGGCGTCGAACAGCCTGTCATCGATGTCGATGCGGACTGGTTGACCGGTGATGAACACCTGCCCCGGCGGACGCCCCTTCACATTGATCATTTCGCCCGGCTGTGGAAGGTCCAGATCGGGAGGCGGTCGGGGTAGATCCGAGGAGTGGGCCCATACGACCCGGCGGAGCATGAGCGGGTCGGGGTCGGCATCCAGGGGATAGGGCTCGTCGGCCAGGTACAACTCGCAGATGTCGGCGAACTCCGGGACGACGAGGGTGACTATCTCCCGGACCGTTGCGGACAGGTCCAGCGACGCGCCGAGCAGCCCGCTCGCCCGGCTCAGTAGCCGCAGCCGCCGCTCCACCGTGTCGCGTTCGGCCTGCGCGCGGCGCTCATCGGTCACGTCCACCGCCGCCACACCCATCGCGACCGTGGCTCCGGCCGAGTCGTGGAGAGGGTAGCGGCAGACCCGCAGGACACGCTGGTCCGACGGGTCCGTCGGCATCGCCGCGGTCACCTCATCGTCGATGATCGCCTCACCGGTCGCCATGACCAGGCGGTCCAGCTCCGCATTGACAGGGTCGAGGTCCGGGAACAACTCGGACACACGTCTGCCGATCGCTTTCTCGGCGGACAGGCCGAAGGCATTGACCCAGGCATTGTTCACGGCTCGGAGCCGCAGGCCGCGATCGATGACCGACAGTATGATCGGCGCCGCGTCGAACACCTGCGAACAGAGCAGCACCTCTTCCCAGCGGCCCGATGTCGGCGGGACGGGCCAGTCAGGCCGAGACGTACGGAGGTCCTCGGGCGCCTGACCGCCGGACTGCGGCATCGGGTTCATGTCGGGACCGGTCCTGCCAGGGACATGAGCTGCCGGTCGTCGCCGGAGGCTCGGGCGGGTAGAGACGCGTACAAGTGTGGGACACGTCCACCTTCTGCGCGAACGGGAGCACCCGCACCGCAACGGCACCTGGCAGTGGGGGGTGGCTCCAGGGCGTGCCTGATGGATCTTCGATCGCTTCGACCAACATCCATCAGACACGCCCTAGCGGTGGGTGACTTTCAGTCCCGTGAGTAGCTGGTCCACAGCGGCAACGGCTTGGTCCTTCGCGGCGGTCGGATCGTCGGCGCTGGCGATGAACAGGGCCGCCTCGTCGATGGCGGCGAGCAGGATGTGGGCGAGAGCGTTGAGCGGTTGGGCTGGCATGGTTCCCTCTGCCACCGCGAGGTCGAGGAGGGCGTGGATCGCGCCGAGTCCGTAGCGTTCCTCGATCGCTCGCCATTCTCGCCAGCCCAGGACGGCCGGTCCGTCGATCAGCAGGATGCGCTGCACCTCGGGTTGGAGTGACGCGTCGAGGAATCCCAGGAGGCCGTGCCGGAGGCGGGCGAGGGCGTCGCCGCTGCTGGTGGTGGCGGTGTCCGCGGCGGCGAGGACGTCCTCCTCAACCTGCTCGAAGACGGTGAGGAACAACGCCTTCTTGTCTGCGAAGTGGTGGTAGAGCGCTCCTCTGGTGCCGACGCCGGCCGCCGCGACGAGTTCCTCGGTGCTGGTGTCGAAGTAGCCCTTCTCGACGAACAGCCGCCGGGCCGCCGCGACCAGGGCGGAGCGCGTGGCCTCCGCGCGTTCGGCGACCAGCGCCGCTCGTACGGCACTGCGGGATGTCGACGTCCGTTGACCGCTGTCCACCTCCCCAGTATGGTCCACATACAGTCTGTATGAACAACATACAGTCTGTATGTCACCGAGTGTACCGAAGGAGAAGCGTAATGAGTGACGCAGCCCGTATCATCCGCGAGTTCTGCGACCTGATGGCCAAGCGTGACCCTGCTCTGCTGCGGCCCTTTCTCGCAGGGGACGCCGTCTACCAGAACACCGGCATGCCTGCGTCCGTCGGCGCCACTGCCGTGCTGGACGATCTCGCAGGTCAGTTCGCCATGTTTCCCGACGCCTACGAGTACAAAATGATCAATCTGGCGGTCGATGGCGACGTGGTTCTCACTGAACGTCTTGACATGATCCGGACTCCTGACGGTGTGAGGGGCGTGCCGGTCATGGGTACCTTCGTCGTCCGTGACGGGGTAATCACCCGGTGGACCGACTACTTGGACACCGCGCTGCCCACCAAGATGATGAGCGGCGCAGACACCAGCGCGCTGGTCCCCGCGACCTACTGACCATCGACCTGGCGCGGCGTTCCCGGCGGGGCTCAGACAGGCAGCGCCGGGAACGGGCAGCCCCGCAAGGGCACGCTCACCCGGCGTACCAGCCCAGAACGCATCGGTTCACAGGGCTGAAGGATGTGAATTTAAGGATGTGAATCTGATGCTGCTACTGCAGCATCAGATTCACATCGTTGAGAGCCGGTCGGGTAGTAGTGAACCGCCCCGGTCGGCCCGGCTGCGTTCACCAGAGTGGGCACGGCAGGGTCCACCTGCCAGGGAGGAGACATATGCATAGGCTCCGCCGCCGCCCGGCCACCGCATCCCGGACAACCACCGGTACCGTTACCGCCGCGGGGCCGGCGGACAGCGTCCTGTTGACGGTCGACGGCCTGCGGGTCACCGTGGCCGACGGTCGGGCCGAAGCCGTGCGCGGCGTGTCGTTCGAGATCCGGCGGGGCGAGGCGGTCGGCATCGTCGGGGAGTCCGGCAGTGGCAAGACGCTGGCCTGCCGGTCGGTGCTCGGTGTTCTGCCCCCGGGTTGCGCGGTGAGTGGCGGCAGCATCGACTTCGCCGGCAGCTCGCTGGTCGAGCTGCCCCGGCGGGCCTGGGAGGACCTGCGCGGGACGCGGATCGCCGCGGTCTTCCAGGACCCGGCGTCCTACCTCAATCCTTCGCACACCGTGGGCCACCAGCTTTCCGAACAACTGCGGGTGAAGCGTCGCAGCTCGCGGCGGGAGGCACACCAGACAGGGGTGGCACTGCTGGAGACGATGGGGCTGCACGAACCCGAACAGGTGTACCGGCAGTACCCGCACCAGCTCTCCGGCGGCATGCTGCAGCGGGTCGTGCTGGCGATCGCCGTGTCCGGCGAACCGGAGCTGCTCGTCGCGGATGAGGCGACCACGGCGCTCGACGTCACGATCCAGGCCGAGGTGCTGGAGCTGTTGGCACGGCTGCGGGCGGACCGCGGCCTGGCCGTCCTCGCAGTCTCGCACGACCTCGCTGTCATCACCGAGCTCTGCGACCGGGTGCTGGTGTTCTACGCGGGCGAGCTCATCGAGACCGGCCCGACCGCCGAGGTGCTGGACGCGCCACGGCATCCCTACACCGAGGCATTGCTGCGGGTCGCGTCGGTCGGGAACTGGGAACGGCGGACCCTCGACGTCATCGAGGGCCAGCCGCCACCGGTCGGTGTCGCGATCAGCGGCTGCCGGTTCGCCGACCGGTGCGCCTTCGTGACGGCGCAGTGCCGTTCCGGCCCTGTGCCACTGACCGGAGCGGGGGATGGACGGGCCGTGCGGTGCGTCCGGGCCGAGGAGATCGTGCTGAGCGGAGCAGGAGTCGTCGCATGACCGATTCCAGGCTGGCCACTGCGTTGCCCATCCAGGTCGGACGGGCTGAGCTGCCGCAGGTGCCGTTGCTGGCGGTCGAGGGCCTCGGGGTGTCCTTTCCCCGGCCCGGCGGCAGCGGTCGGGTCACCGTACTGGCCGATGTCGGGCTGACCGTCCGCGCCGGCGAGATCGTCGGTGTCATCGGCGAGACGGGATCGGGCAAGACGACGTTCGCGCGAGCCATCGTCGGGCTCGGCAAGCCTGACACCGGCCGGGTCGTCCTTGATGGTCGGGACATCTCCCGGCTCCGTGGCCGTGCCCTTGGTGAGTTCCGGCGGACAGGAGCGATCCAGTTCGTCTTCCAGGACCCGCTGCGCTCACTGGATCCAGACCTCACCGTCGGTGCCAGCGTGGCGGAGGGGCTGACGATCGCCGGCGATGGGACCCGCAGCGAGCGGGCCGAACGGGTGGTCGATGCGTTGCGTCGGGTCGGCCTCGACCCGACGGTCGCGCACCGCCCGCCGGGTACGATCTCCGGTGGGCAACGGCAGCGGGTCTCCATCGCCCGCGCCGTCATCAGGCGCCCGCGGCTGCTGGTGTGCGACGAGCCGGTCAGCGCGTTGGACGCCTCCAACCGCAACCACAATCCTGCGGCTGCTCGACGGACTGCGCAGGGAGCTGACGGTCGGGATTCTGCTGATCTCCCACGACCTCAGCTCGCTGGCCGGCATCGCCGATCGCGTCGTCGTGCTCTACCGGGGGCGGGTCGTCGAGGACGGTCCCATCGCGGACGTGTTCAGCAGGCCCCGGCATCCCTACACGGCCCTTCTGATCGCCTCCGCCCCGAGCATCCGGCGGGAGAACCGGCTTTCTCCCGCGCAGTTGCGGCCCGACGCCGCCGGCAGCCCGACCTCGCGCCGTCCCCTGACCATCGGTGGCTGCGTGTTCGCCCACCGGTGCCCCTTCGCCACCGAGGTCTGCGCCGGGGCCCCGGCACTGCGCGCCGTCCCCGACCGGCCGGAGCCGGGCCGCGGAGGCTGGACGGCAGCCTGTCATCACGTCGCCACCTGGCGCGAACAGATCGGCGCAGCCACACAGCCGAAAGCACACAGCCGCAGCAACCTGGGCCATCGAACACACATCGATTCTGAAGACAGATCGGCTACGGAAAGGGAGATTCCAGCGTGAGCATCGAATTCATCGGTATCGCGAGCACCTTCGCGGGCAGCGAGTCGGAGGCGTTTTCGGGTCCGGCGGTTGACCCCGACTATCTGGAGCGGCTGGTGCGCACGCACGAGGACGCCGGGTTCGACCGGGTCCTGGTCGCGCACGCCTCCATCACCCGGACGGCTTGGTCATCACCGACCAGATTCTGTCCCGCACGACGACGCTCAAGGTGCTGTTGGCGCACCGGCCTGGTTTCACAGCTCCGACGATCGCCGCTCGCCAGTTCGCGACGCTGGATGCCTTTCATCCGGGCCGGGTGGCACTGCACGTCATCACCGGCGGCGACGACGCCGACCAGGCGCGCGACGGGGACCTGTCCGACAAGGTGACCCGGTACCGGCGCACCGACGAGTTCCTCGATGTGCTGCGCCGCGAATGGGCATCGACCGAGCCGTTCGACTACGACGGCGAGTTCTACACGATCCGCGGCGCCCGGTCCTCGGTGCGGCCGGACGGCCGCATCCCGATCTACTTCGGCGGAGCCTCCGCGGACGCAGTGCGGGTGGGCGGTAAGCACGCCGACGTGTATGCGTTCTGGGGTGAGCCGATCGCCGGCATCATCGAGCGGATCGGCGAGGTGCGCGCGGCGGCTGCACCATACGGCCGCAACCCGCGGTTCAGCGTGAGTCTGCGTCCCATCCCCGCCGACACCGAGCAGGCCGCCTGGCAGCGCGCGGCGGAGATCCTGGAGCTCACCAGAGAACGGGTCGGCGAGCTGAAGAAGACCTTCAACATCGAAAGCTCGGCGCAGGCTGGCAGCCAGCGGTTGCTGCGCTATGCCGACCAGGCGGAGGTGCACGACAAGCGGCTGTGGACCGCGGTCGCCAAAGCCACCGGCGCGGCCGGGAACTCCACCGCCCTCGTCGGCAGTTACGAGCAGGTTGCCGAGTCGCTCGTCGACTATGTCAACATCGGCGTGTCGACGCTGCTCATCCGCGGGTTCGCACCGCTGGACGACGCCCGGGACTACGGCACGCTGATCCGTCTGGTCCGGGAACAGACCGCCGACCGCGAGGCCGTCGGCGCATCTGCCCAGGTCCCCGCTGCCCGCTGGTAAGCAGAGGAGAAGGCATTGACGGCGACCGGGAGGACGTTCCCGACCACGTCGCACTGGGGAGCCTATGGTGTCCGGGTCGGTGCGGACGGTGGGATCACGGTGGTCCCGCATCCCGACGACCCGGCGCCGTCGCCGCTGCTCGCCAACATCCCCGGCGCGTTGCGTCACCCGACCCGGGTGGCGCGCCCCGCCGTCCGCCGGGGATGGCTGGAAGGTGGCCCGGGCCCGGCGGACGGACGCGGACGGGAGGAGTTCGTCGAACTCGACCTCTGCGTCCATGGCAATCCCAACGTGCTGACCGCCGACGTGCCGACCTCCCGACTGTCCCAGGGCTGTGTCGGCCAGCATGCCCTGGTGGAGATCGAGCGTTGGGTCGGTGAGCTGCCGCCGCTCACCGTCACCACGCCCCCGCCGGGCACCCGTCCCTGGTCTGCCAGGCCCTAGTGATCGAACGCCGTGTCCTCGGGCGCTCCTAGCCCCTGTGGCCGGGCGTTCTTATGTCGGCTTCCCTGTGCCGACCCGGCTGTGGATGAGGGTCTCGAGGAAGAGGAGTATCCGCGCGGCGGCCCAACGGAAGCTGCCGTCGCGCAGGACGCCGTGGCCGCTGGGCACGACCGCAAGCTCCGCTCGGGGTGCCGTCCGCGTCAGCATCCGGGCGAGCGGCAGCGGGCTGATCTGGTCGTCGTCGCCGTGGATGAGGAGGATCGGCATGTCGGGCAGTGCCCGCGGGGGCAGCTCGGTCAGCGGCTCGCCGGACACGGGCCGCTGGAGCAGGGGTAGGCCGAGGAGGACGAGGCCGTCCGCCCGCAGCGCCGGCGAGCCGGCGAGCCGGCGAGAACGAGCGCCCGTAGTGCGCCGGTGTCCGATCCGAGAAGGACGAACGGTACGTCCGGGTTGCGTATCTCGCCGAGTGAGATGGCTGTGTCGTCGCCCGATCGTGTGATTGTGGTTGCGTGGCTGTCCAGAGCGAGTCTGATCGCCAGGGGTTCGAAATGTTTCGCTGTCTCGTGTCGTCCGGTGAGCAGGGCGACGGACGTACGGACGGTTGGGGACGCATCGCGGGCAGGCCGGTGGGAAGGCTGCTTCACAACGGCGTAGGCGGCGTCCTCGGCGCCTTGGATGGCGCGGTCGACCGTGCGGTACACAGGGGTCACGGGTCTCTCCTATCGTGCACCCGGGCTGGCTGCGGCGGACATGCGCGGTCCCGGGGGGTCGCGTATACGGGAGGAGGATCGATGGGACCCCGCAGCATTGTGTGGCGGGGTCCGGGCAGGAGAAACAGCAGGCGAACACGCTGGGGAGACGTCTCGCCGATCGTGGCCGCCCCCGCAACCGGCCCTTGGCGCGTTCGAGCCCAGGCCGTTCGCCCGGAAAGCCGGGGTACCGGTGCATCGCGACCGGGGAGCCGCGCCACTCGCGAAGCGATGGCGTGGATCGCGATGCGCGGGGACCGATGATGCCAGGCGTCGCCCGGGCATTGTGATCTGGACAGTCCCTGTCGTCGGTCGCTCTAGGGCGCGGGGCGCAGACAGGTCGCCGAAGCGATTCGCATGAGGTCGATGTGAGCTCGTATCACGAGCCACGCCGAGCAGCAGCGATGCTTCACATCCTCCACCCTGTACTCGCCGGGGCCAAATGTCAACTTTCCCGGTGCGGTCAGTGGGATTATCCTCCTGTCGGGCAGGACAGGGGGATGTTGCGATCACCCGGCCGCGATGTCGGTTGACACCGCGTCGATGCGGCCGGCCGGCCGGTCCAGTCCGTAGTGATCACGCAATGTCGTCCCGGTGTATTCGGTCCGGAACAGCCCGCGCCGTTGCAGGATCGGCACCACGTGGTCCACGAAGTCCTCCAGCGCACCGGGCAGGTAGGGCGGCATCACGTTGAAGCCGTCGGCGGCGCCGTTGGTGAACCACTGTTCCAGCTGGTCTGCGACCTGTTCCGGGGTGCCGGCGAAGACACGGTGACCGCGGCCGGCGGCGAGCCGGGTCAGCAACTGACCGATGGTGAGGTTCTCCCGGCGGGCCAGTTCCACAACGAGAGTGAAACGGCTCTTGTTGCCGTTGATGTCGTCGACGTTCGGCAGCTCCGCCGGCAGCGGGCCGTCGAGCGGATGGTCAGAAAGGTCGACGCCGACCATTGTCGACAGCTGGCCAAGCCCGTATTCGGGTACGATCAGGCTGTTCAGTTCGGCTTCCCGTTGTTTTGCTTCCTTCTCGGTCGAACCGAGAACAGACGCGATTCCAGGCAGAATTTTGATCCGTTCCGGTGAACGGCCGTGACGGGCTGCGCGCTGTTTCAGATCGGAGTAGAATTCCTGGCCGTCGGCGAGGGTCTGCTGCGCGGTGAAGACCGCCTCGGCGTACCGTGCGGCAAATTCCTTGCCGTCCTCGGAGGAGCCGGCCTGCACGAGGAGCGGATGACCCTGGGGAGTGCGGGGAACATTCAGTGGTCCGGCCACCGAAAAATATTGGCCGGTGTGGTTGACCGGGTGGATCCGGGCGGTGTCGGCATACACTCCGGACCGCTTGTCGTAGACGAGCGCGTCGTCCTGCCAGCTGTCCCACAACGCGAGCGCGACGTCCACGAACTCCGCCGCACGCCGGTAGCGGCGATGGTGTTCCAAATGTGCCTGCGCGTTGAAGTTGCGCGCTTCGTTCTCCTGCGCGGAGGTGACGATGTTCCAGCCCGCGCGACCGCCGCTGATGTGGTCCAGGGAGGCGAACTTACGGGCCACATGAAAAGGTTCGTTGTAGGTCGTCGAAACCGTGGCGATCAGCCCGATGCGACTGGTCGCCACGGCGATCGCGGACAACAGGGTCAGTGGCTCGAAACGGCCGGAAAAATTGTACCGGACGTTGTTCCACAGGGCGAGCCCGTCGGCCAGAAAGATCGAGTCGAATTTACCGCGCTCGGCGAGCTGGGCGAGGCGAATGTAATGGTCGACCGATCCATCGCGTTCGGGTTCGCTGGTCGGGTGCCGCCAGGCGGCCTCGTGGTGCCCGACGTGCATGAGGAAGGCGTTGAGGTGTAGGTGGCGAGGCTGGTCGCTCATCTGGTCCCGATTCTCGGTGGCCTGACCCAGTGGCCTGGCTGTTGCGTGTTCGGATGGTCAGCGGTCACAGCGGTCACAGCGGTCATGCCTCAGGGGTGACGCGCCAGCGCGAGAATCGCCGCTCCAGGGTCAGGAGCAGGTAGTTGATACCAAGCCCGATCGCCGATATCGTGATGATTCCGGCGTACATCTCCGGGATGTCGAAGTTCGACTGCGCATAGTTGATCAAGTAGCCGAGACCCGCTTTCGCACCGACCAGCTCCGCGGCGATGAGTATCAGGATCGCGTACGCCCCGGCGAGACGGATGCCGGTGAAGACAGTCGGCACAGCGGCAGGAAGAATGACCTTCTGGAAAAGCCGCGGCGAGGACAGGCCCATCGAGCGCGCTGATTTGATCAGCAGCGGTTCGACGTTCTTGACGCCGCTGACGGTGTTCAACAAAATGGGCCAGACGCAGCCGTAGGTGACGATTCCGATCTTCGATGATTCGCCGATACCGAGAATCAGGACGAACACCGGTAGGAGGGCCAGCGGGGCCGTGTTACGGAACAGTTCCAGCAGCGGGTTCAGAAGCTCGGCCAGTTGCCGGAACCAACCGATCAGCAGTCCCAGGGGCAGCGCGATCGCGATGGCGAGAGTGAAACCGGCGCCGGCGCGCGTCAGACTCGCTTTCGTGTTCGCCCAGATATCACCGCTGATGAACAGCGCCCACCACTCGTCGATTACTTCGGAGAAGGGCGGCAGGAACACCCGGTCGACGACACCGATCCGGGGTAGTACCTCCCAAGCGGTCAGGAGCACGACGATCGCCACGATGCGGCGGAACACGGTGGCCGTGCCCCGTAGCGAAGCCGACCACCATCGCCGACCGGGCGGCCCGGCGGACTCAGCGGGTTCCAGCACGGGTCCGGCCACGGCCGATCCGATGGTGTCATCAATGATTGCCGACACGGGTCACCTCTTTGCGGCCATACCTGTCATCCGTCCCGGCGGCCTTGCCGGTAGCTTTGATTGTCCCGACAAACCCGTTTCCGGTGGCTCCGGTCGACCCGGCACCGACCGATGCCGGGTCCGGCGCTGCATCCGGTGCCTGAACCTGCACCTCCCGCCCGCGCGGGACGTCAGCCCGGCGTTCGGCCTGCTGCGCCTTGGTGACCTCGTCGTGGAGGAGCTCCCATACCAGATGCCGGTAGCGCACGAACTCCGGATCGGAACGGGGGTCATCGCTGGCCGTACCGGCGGGAGGGACGTCGATGATCTGCTTGATCCGGCCGGGCCGCGACGTCATCACGGCGACCCGTTGACCGAGGTACACGGCCTCATCGATCGAGTGTGTGATGAACAGGATGGTCTTGCGCGTTTTCGCCCAGATCCGCAGCAGCTCGTCCTGTAGCGTCTCCCGGGTCTGCGCGTCCAACGCGGCGAACGGCTCGTCCATGAGCAGCACCGCAGGGTCGTAGGCGAGGCTGCGCGCGATCGCCACCCGCTGTTTCATGCCTCCGGACAGTTCATGCGGATAGCGACGTTCGAATCCGGTCAGTCCGACGAGGTCCAGATAGGATTTCGCCCGCGCGGAGCGTTCGGACCTCGGGACTCGTTTGGCTTCGAGACCGAACTCGATGTTCCCGAGCGCGGTCCGCCATGGGAAGAGTGCATATTGCTGGAAGACGATCCCGCGGTCGAGGCCCGGCCCCGAGACCGGGACACCGTCGACGAGAATGCGCCCGCTGCTGGGTCTGGTCAGCCCGCCGAGGAGGTCGAGTAGGGTGGACTTGCCGCACCCGCTCGGCCCGACCAGGACGAGGAATTCGCCACTGCGAATATCCAGGTCCACCTCGGAGATCGCGGTGAACTCGCTGCTCGTACCGCGTGATCGGGTGTCGGTCCGAATGGTGAAATTCTTCGTGACCCGTTGGAATTCTATTGTACTCACGTGCATTCATCCTCACTGCGGTACACGGTGGTTCCCGGCACACCGTGTACCGGGAACCACCCGCCTCCCGCCGGGGTCAGGAGCCGGTGGCAGCTCGGAACGGGTTGAATTCGTTGGTGAAGAGGTCGGTCAGCGAAACGTCCTTCTTCAACTCACCGCGCTCGCGCAGGAAGTCGATCCAGCGGCTGAAGTCCGCGTCCTGGATGCGTCCGCCCTGCCCGGCAACCCCGTAACTCTTCCAGAACTTGATCGCGCTCTTGTCCTCCTGGCGTCCCCGCTTGTCGATGATCTGTTCGAAACGGGCGACCACTTCCGCGCGTGGGGCTGTCTTTGCCCACTCAAGGGCTTTGGCGACGCCCTCGACGAACTGCTTCGCGGTCGTCGGGTTCTTCTTGATGAAGTCATTACGCAGCACCAGGCTGCCGGCGGAGAACGTCCCGAAGAGATCGTAGTCGCTGAACAGCTGGCGGAGCCCCCCTCGTTCCAGCGCCTTGTCCCGCAGGATTCCACCGAGCGCGGCGACGTCGATCTGGCCGGCGCGCAGTGACTGTTCGGTGTTGACCGGCGGAACCACGGTGGGAACGACCTTCTTGACGTCCTCGGCGCTGAGGCCCTGCTTCTTGAGGTAAGCGTCGAGGATGGCTTCGAGATGCGCGCCGAGCGTGTTCATGCCGATCTTCTTACCGATCAGGTCACGAGCGGACGAGATCGAACTGTTCGCCGGCACGAAATAGCCGATATAGGAATCCTTGTCGACGCCGTAGTAGCTGACCACTGCCTTGATCGGAGCGCCGGCCGCTACCAGCTTGATAATGGCGCCGTTGAACGCACCGCCGAAGTCGGTGTCACCGGTGGTGGCGGCCTGGATGTCCTGCGGACCGCTGATGGTGTTCCCGATCCACTTGAGCGTGATCGGGCCGAGATAGCCGAGATCGGCGGCGAGTTCGGCCGGAGTGACCTGGCCGACTGAGCCCTGGTAGCGCAGCTCGGTCTGTTCGGCCCCCGCAGTCGGGCCACTGCTGCCAGGGCCGCCACTGTCGCCACTGCCGCAGGCCACAGCCGCCAGGGCGGTCACGGCCAGGGCTGCGGCGACTGTGAGGGCCTTGGATTTCCTGCGGATGGTGCAAAACATGGTGCGTCCTTCACATGAGGGCGAAGTAAACTGGCGGTGTGGGCCGCCGGCCGGGTCCGGGGCGGACGGTTTGGGCGGGACCGGTCGCCGCAAGATCCCAAGAGGCATGAGGTCCCAAGAGGCATGAGGTCTCAGTAGCCACGAGGTTGCATTGGTATGGGTGAAACCAAAGCGGCCGGCGGCGTCAGCGTGGGCCTCACGCAGGAGATCCTGAAGAGAGATGCAGAAAAGGCGACGAGGATAGGGGTAAAAATAGGTCAGATGTCGGTCGCTGAAAGCACGGCAGCTGGCAGC
>NZ_CAUVXG010000034.1:1281-12629 GCF_963555885.1 Protofrankia sp. Cr2 | reverse complement strand
GGCCGGGTTGACGCCACTAGCGCGGACGAGATCCGGGTCGCCGTTCACTGCCGTGAGCGGCTGTCGGCCTGGATGCACCGTCGGCGCTGACGGCCGCAGACAGCTCTGGGACAAGTGGCTGCGAGCGTGTCACCACGAATGGCAGAGAGCGGCAGGCCGCGTCACAGACAACACAGATCGCTGGCGACGTGGACATGGTCCACCGTCCGCCGGATCGAGAATCGCCTGGCCTGCATGTTGGCGACTATGTCGGCCGGAATGGTGGGTTGTCAAGGTGGATCGCCACCCGGCATGATCGGCCACCCTGGCCGGGACGGTCATCGGGCACAGTGACGCAGAGGTGACTCCGGCCGCTCCGGCGCCGGGAGTCCGTCGTCCCGGCGGCGGCGCAATTATTTTCACCGCACTGCTAAACGTTGACCCGCTCCGCAGGGGGAGCTGACCATGGCGCCATGGCCGGAACGGACTGTGCGCCATCCGGGCGCCGGGCGGCCGGCTTCCCTTATGTTCCGCCACCGTGCCTGCGCTGTCAGCCAGGCGCGGTCGGTAGCAACAGGCGGCTGTAGGCGGTCCTGTCTCCACGGCGGCCTCCGGTCCACTCGAGAGTGACGCTGTGAGTTCCATGGCTGTCCCGGTCGGCGTGAACGAACGGTCCGTCACGACTGGCAGCGGCGCTCTGCCCACCTTCCACCGACCAGTTCACGTCCATCAGTCCATCAGCCCATCTCGACCCTGGAGCAGTTGACGATGACAGAAGTCGTGCACGAACTGGGGATCGATATCCGACCTCTCTCCGGCTACACCGGGGCTGAGGTTCATGGTGTCGATCTGAGTCGGGATCTCGACGACCAGACGGTCGCCGAGATCCGATCCGCCCTCCTGCGCTGGAAGGTCGTGTTTTTCCGCGATCAGTCGATCGGTCACGCCGAGCAGATCGCCTTCGCGGCGAAGTTCGGTGAGCTCACGCTCGCTCATCCCTACGAGGACGCGCCGCCGGACGGCTTCCCGCAGATTCTGCCCATCGACAGCCGCCGCTACGAGGCGAAGTTCGGCACGCGGAAGGTGACGTATGACAACGGCTGGCACACCGACGTCACAGCGTTGGTGAATCCACCGGCCGGGTCCATCCTGCGTGCCGACATTGTCCCGCCGTATGGCGGTGACACTGCCTGGACCAACCTCGTCGCAGCCTACGAGGGCCTGCCGGCTCCGCTGCAGAGCCTGGCCGATCAGCTGCGCGCCAGGCACAGTTTCGGTGGGAACCGCCGCCTGTTCGCTGCTGACTCGGACTATGCCAGGAAGGTTGCCGCCGAGCCGCTGGTGGCGATCCACCCGGTGGTCCGCGTCCATCCTGAGACCGGCGAGCGGGCATTGTTCGTCAGCCCGAGCTTCACCGCGGGCGAGAACGAGATCATCGGATTTTCGTCCCGCCAGAGCCGCAGGCTGCTTGAACTGTTCTACGAGGAGGTGTCCCGCCCGGAGTACACGGTGCGGTTCCGGTGGCAGCCGGGAGACATCGCGTTCTGGGACAACCGGGCCACCGCACATCTCGGGCCGTCCGATCTCGGTCATCTCGACTTCGACCGGGTGCTGTACCGGGTCACGCTCGTCGGTGACATTCCCGTCGGCGTCGACGGGAAGCAGTCTGAACTCATCACCGGGCAGCCCTTCCTCGCCGGCTGAGCATCCCGGACGATTGATCAAGGAGAATCATGGCTGTCACAGGTACAGATTTCGACGTCCGCAGGATCACTGGACGGATCGGCGCCGAAGTGGTCGGTGTGGACCTACGCGAGGATCTCGACGACGACGCGATCGCTTCGATCCGAGCGGCGTTGCTGGAGTACAAGGCACTGTTCTTCCGCGGTCAGACGCTGGACGACGCCGGACAGCAGCGATTCGCCGCGCGCTTCGGTGGGCTCACCACGGCTCATCCCACGGTTCCGTCACTGGAGGGCAGCCCGAACGTACTGCCGGTCGATTCGGCGCAGGGTCGGGCCAACAACTGGCATACCGACGTCACTTTCCTCGTCAGCCCGCCGTCCGCGAGCACGCTGCGCAGCATCGTGGTCCCGCCCTATGGCGGGGACACGCTCATCGCGAACTCGGCGGCCGCTTACCGGGACCTGCCCGATGAACTCCGTGAACTGGCCGACCGGATCTGGGCGGAGCACACCAACGACTACGACTACGCGATACCGTCGGCGAACTCGGAGAAGACAAAGGCATTCCGGGAGATATTCGTTTCCCGGAAATACCGGACCGCTCACCCTGTGGTCCGGGTACATCCCGAAACGGGGGAGCGGGGCCTGTTCATCGGCGGCTTCGCACAACGTGTCGTCGGTTTGTCCACGACCGAGTCTCGCGACATTCTCCGTCTTCTGCAGACCTATGTGACCCGCCCGGAGAACGCTGTCCGCTGGCGGTGGGCGCCGGGTGATCTTGCTTTCTTCGATAACCGGATCACCCAGCACTACGCGGTTGACGACTACGGCGACCTTCCGCGATTGTTGCACAGGGTGACCGTAGCCGGCGGTGTGCCGGTGGGGGTGGACGGCCGGCGCAGCTACGCCATCGAAGGTGACGACGCCTCCCACTACACGCCGGTCGCGGCGTAACCGGTCCGTACTCGTCCGGTAGCCCGTACTCGTCCGGTAGCCCGTACTCGTCCGGTAGCCCGGACCCGTCAGATAGTTCGTCCGCCCCGTTGCCGGTTCGTTTCGGCGGCGGGGCGGATTCGTATGCCTGGTCCGGGAGCAACAGGTTTCCGCCGTCAGCTCATCTGCCGTCATGGGTGACGCTCTTATCCGCTCCGCGTGACTGTATTTTCCTACCAAGTTGGTTGACAATCGTTGTGGACTTCCTTACCATCACCGGTATGAGGGGGTGCACCTATCTGGTCTGTCGCGTCCACATCGACCTGCGTCGAGTGGCGAGCGCACTCTGTTGGTCGGCCTTGATTTGACCCGGTCCCTCCATCCGGGCATAACCAACCGTCGACATTCGCGAAGACCTTCACCCATTCCGGATATTTTCGCGCCGGATCCTGCCGCTGCTGGAGCGCGGACGACGCGAGGAGTGTCCGGGCACCCGCCCGCAGCGCGGACCTGTGACCGCAGCGCTGTAGCTCCGCCGCGTCTGCGTGCGCCACCGCGGCACAAGGAGGACATCCCGTGCCGGTGCACACACCCAACAGCCAGGCTCCGACCCGGCCCGCGGTCGCGGGTCACGCCGACACCACCGGTTCGGCCGCGGCGGTTCTGCGTGCCGTGCTCGACCACGGGCCGGTGGCCCGCACCCTCATCGGCCGGGCGACCGGGCTCAGCCCGGCAGCCGTGTCAAGGCAGACCGCAGACCTGATCTCGCTCAGGTTGCTGCGGGAGCTGCCGGCATCCATCACGCCACCTCGCGCCGGCCGGCCCTTCATCCCCCTGGACATCGACACCCGGCACCATGTCGCTTGCGGTGTGCACATCGCGGTGTCGTTCATCACGTTCAGCCTGGTGGACCTGCGCGGTCGGGTGCTGGCTCAGGAGAACGTGTCCCACCAGGGCGTCGCCGTCGAGGTGCTCCGGCAGATCGGCGAGTATCTGCCCGGTTTCATGGCGCGGCACGCCCGGGGGAACCGCCCGATCGGCCTTGGGGTGGTCACCGGTGGCCGGGTGGATCCGCGGCGCGGGGTCATCGTCGAGCATGGTCCGCTGGGTTGGCGTGACGTCCCGGTCCGCCAGGTGCTCGCCGCGGTGACGAGCCTGCCGGTCCACGTGGACGGCCACGCCCGCGCTCTCGCCCAGGCCGAGATCCTGTTCGGGGATCCACGGGCACGACGCAGCCTGGTACACCTGTTCGTCGGCAACGTCGTCGATGCGGCGATCGCCACCGGCGGCCTGGTGCACCGCGGTCCGCACTCGGGTGCCGGGGACGTTGCCCACCTGGCATTGTCGGACGTGCCGGTGACCTGCCCCTGCGGTCGGTCCAGCTGTGTGCAGGCGGCGATCTCCGAACAGACCCTGGTGAAGCGGGCGGTCCGGGATGGAATGATCCCCACGCCGGATCTGGGAAGCCTGACCGATGCGGTCCGGGGAGGCGACGTTCGCGCACGGACGCTCCTGCGGGACCGTCTTCGTCTCATCGGCCGCGTGGTGGCCATGCTCCTGGACATGATCGATCCTGAGGTGCTCGTGCTCACCGAATACACCACGATCGTCCTGCCGGAGCTGCTGGCCGACCTGTATGAGGAGGTCGCGGCGCATTCACGGGTGTGCGCCGATCCAGAGCGCACCGTGCTGTCCAGCCGTTTCGGCCCGCAGGCCTTGGCGGTCGCGGCGGGCGCAACGGTGCTCGATGCCGTCCATCGCAGCCCACGGAGCCTGCGTCCAATACCGTCCGTCCCGAAAGGAGCATGAGGGTCCATATGGCCGGAGTGATTGTTCACGATGGCCATATCGACGCTGGTGGCCCGGTGTTCCACGGCCTGCCGTCGTCGAAGTGGTACGAGCGGGCGCAGCGTGTGCTGCCCCGGGGGGCGGTACGGCGGCTCCGCGTCGGGGGGTGGGGCCGGCCGACGGATGCGTCAAACATCCAGACACGGGTGCCAGTCGTGGGGCGGCGCCCTACCCGGTGGTCGCGATACCCGGTGGCCGCGATACATGGTTCCTGATCGACGGATCATCCCGCGTGCTCAAGGAAGTGAGTACGCATACGGCTGCCATCACAGCCGTATACTCCCTCATTTTCATGATCGGGCAATGCCTGTCGGGTGGACCTGGGTGAGGGCGGCGGCTATCCGGGCGGCGACCTCATCCGGGTGGTCCCGAACGGCGAAGGATGGGAAACGCAGGACCCGCTCGCCGCTGAGCACCAGCTCGTTGCTGCGGTTGATGTCGACAAGCCAGGTCCGCGGGTCGAGGTGGCCGATGCCGTCGATCTCTACAGTCAGCCGGGCCTGCTCCCAGCGGGCGTCCAGGTACCAGCGTCCGCCCACCCGTTCCCTGACCGCCTGGCGGTCCGGCAAAGGCAGGCAGGCCGCGCGCAGTGCGTGGATGAATCGCAGTTCGGGCAGCGAATGGGACCCGCCTGCGACATCGGCGAGGGTCTCGCTGATCAGACGTCGCCGGCTGATCCAGACACGCCCGTCGAGAACGGATCGCAGCCGCGCGGCGGTGGTCAGTCGCTGTTGGACCCCTGCGGCCAGAACCGTCCGGGCACTGTCCTGGCTGGTGGCGGTCGACGCCATGTCCAGCAGCGCATGTTCGATACGCATGCGGGATGGGCGCGCGGACGGGAGGATCTCATCGGCGGTCAGATTGCGGCGGCGATGGACCCGGACCCCGGGTACGGGAGGTACCCGGTGCTGGTTCGAAACGGTGACGTGGATCGTTCGTGATGGAAAGCCGCCCAGCCCGCCCAGCTCGGCCGCGGTTGCATGGCTGAGCGTCGCGTCGGTTCCCGCATGCAGCACAGCCGCCCAGCGCGCCTGCCGCGGGAAAGCGGGCCGTTGTGGGTGACGAGTACCCGCGGGTACACCCGTTGCCAGGCCCCGGTCGCGAGCCGGTGGCGGACGGCGGGGCGTCCGAGGGTATGGACCGCGACTTCCACCCGTACAACACAGTCCTGATCGAGGAGGATGTCTTCCCATTCATTCAGCATGTCCCGACTGTGCATGTCGACCCGCCTGTGGAGGATTCTCTATCCACAGCTCCGATCCGTGCTATGATAAAAGTTTTCCCGAAAACTCTGGGGTAGGACCGTAGCGGCACGGATCTCGCTGGCATCACGGTCTTCCCGACCCTCCTGCGGTCGAGCGATATTTCGGGAGACACGTCGATGGCGATCTTTGAGTATGTCAAGAGTGATCAATGGAGGGAAAGTGAGTACGCATACGGCTGCCATCACAGCCGTTTACTCCCTCACTTTCATGATCCGCTTTTTCAGAACCTGCGGCCTTTCATGTGCGGCCGTTGGCACACGGGGCAATTCGACGACGAATGTCGCGCTGTGCCTGGCGATATCGAGTTCGTTGGCGAGAGCGAGTTCCATGAAGTCGCGGAGGTCGGTCTCCCCGACGACATGCATGCTTCCGGTAAAGCGGTCGCGGAATTCTTCGAGGATGGTGAAATGATCACCGGGGACGTCGATGATTTCGTGCGGAAGCGGCCAGTACGCCCGCCAGTCGGCCAGGCCCGGTACTTCGATCGGCGTCGGAGTCGCTGAGGGTATTCTCGGTTTCTCTACGTACAAAGTCGAGCATGGCCGCGTTGCGTTCGGTTCCGAATGACTCGCAAGCTGGTCCCGGAACACCGACCGGCTGCCCGCCGGGCCGGCCGGATCAGCCCGCGTAGCGGTGTGGGATGGAGTCGTCGAACACGCAGGTGTCGGCGTGGGCTTTCACCACCGATCTTGGTATCGGCCCGGCTGCGTTCACCGGAGTGGGCACGGCAGGCTGATGCAGATCGCTGATCGGGGTGACCGCGCGCTGGGTGCCAGCCAGGCAGACGTCGACCGCATCGGCGACCGCGGCCGACACCTGATGCATACCGGTGGCATGACATGAGCTGGTTTGTGACGAGAAACTCGTTTCTTTCGATAGTCATGACGATACTTGCCGCATCCTGCCAGGATCGGCTACATTAGAAATCCGGTCCATTACTTAACGTAATGGCGATCGGTTTTCGCATGAACGCCGATGTGGCGAGGCGGGAGATGTTCACGGAGAAGTCGGCGGTTGACAACCCGCACGACCGGGGCGCGGGCGGCGCTCGAAGAAGTATGACGCACCAGCAGTCGATGTGGTCGTCATCGTTCATTTCGCGAGGGGACGCATACATGGTGACGCTTGGTGGAATCACTGCGCGCAGATCGGCGCCGCGAGTTTCGGGTGTTCTGTTAGCAGTTCTCCTCTCCGTTTATCTGTGCACGGGAACGGCGAATGCATCGGTGGGCTCCCTGGGTGGCTACGGAGCAAGTGGTGTGAACATCCGCACCTGTGCGAACACTTCCTGTACCGCCGTGGGGGCGGGGTATCCCGGTCAGCAAGCGTGCCTGTTTTACCACGTCGTCGGTCAGACGATCAACGGTAACCGGTACTGGTGGTACCACGAGAATTTCAGCACCCAGGTCAAAGGGTACAGCAGTGCCGCCTATCTTTCGTATTACTATCCGTTTGTCGGCTGTGCGGATGTCTGAGTAGTGGCGGGACCCACCGGGCGAGGCCGGGTTTCCGGACCTGCGCGCCCCGATCCCCGGCCGTGCACGCGCGGGTGACGGGCTTCGCGCCGTGGAAAGCGCGGGCCGCGGTCTGGTTTCTCGGCGTAATACCCTAAAACAGGGACCACAGAAGGGGATGATCTTCAGTGCATGCAGATGCGCCGGAAATCACTGAATCATCGGACCATGTGGCCGATCGCGATGGCGGACGCCACCGGCGTCAGGCGGGCGTCGTTGCGGTGGTCGCCACCGGGATGGCCGCGGTGGTGGCGGTGGGGCTGGGCGTGGCCTCGGCAGTCGCCGGTGGCCGACCTGCAGGCGAGGGGGCTGGCATCCAGAGCAATGTCGTGACAGCGGTCTCCACCGCTGCTGTCGCCGCGGCTCCGGCCGGCCCGGGGCATTGTCCGGCCGGCCAGCTACCGGGGCTGGAGCTTGCACGGTTCCCCGACGGGAAGGCGGCCGGTGCCCCAAATCCAGAAGCTGGTCTGCGCGCAATCCGACCCGGAGCGGAACCGATCATTGTTGAGCATGCCTGGGGTAACGGCCGGGGGGCACCGGTCTGGCTACAGGTCGGTGGCGCGACGTTTGTGGCTAATCAGTTGGGGGATGGCACGTGGTTCGTCTCCCCGGCGACCTTCACGGGGTGCCGTGCACCAGGGGATCTCGGTTCCATGCCTCGCAGTACGGGCGCGCCACTGAACCAGGCCGGCACGGCCAGCGCCGGTTGAGACAGCCGGACACCATCGCCGAGCAGGACGGGCACGATGAGCACGAGGATCTCGTCGAGTACACCGGCGTCGAGGCACTGCCGGGCCGTGCTGGCGCCGAGGACGTTGACGTAGGTGTCACCGGCGGCGGCCTTGGGAGGATCGTATGGCATCGCAACAGGCCGACGAGGATCGTTATCCCGATGGGATCGGGGACGCTGACCGGGACGGCCGGGTGTTCGATGTCCGCCGCGATTTCCATAGGGCTGCTGCCGACGAGATCGGCGCCCTGGCGACATGCCGGTCTGCGCGCCAGACCAGCCGGTTCAAGGTCTCGTTCGTTCGGACGACGCTCCTTCCCGGCGGTGTGGCCGATGTCGTCTGCCCGGGCGGGCAGAGAGAATGGGAGGTATGAGCTTGTTCGGGTTGCCCTCGTTCCTCTGGGACAGCACGCAGGTTGCCAGTTACGAGGCGGCGTTGGAAGCGGGGCATGCGGTGGTCGGCGCCTATTCGGCCCGTATCGCCGACGAGCGGAAGAAGGCCGACCCGGACCTGCTGAAGATCCAGCAATGGCGGGCGGGGTGCCTGGCGGTGATCGCCGAGCGGGATGCGCTGAACCCATCCGACCCGGAAGCGATCAGGGCCGCGCGGGTCCGGTTCAGCGAGCTGGCCGTCCAGGTGCGGGAGGGCTGAGTAGTCAGCACTCCCAGCCCGTATGAGATCCCCCCGGAAGAAGCAGCGTGGATCTTCCGGGAGCTCATTGTCCCGGCGGAGACCCGCCGTGCCCGGCCGGTGGACGCGCCTGTGGTGGTGTTCCTCATCGCCCAGCCCGGCAGCGGGAAGTCACGGGTCACCCCGGACATCGGCGCGACGTTCGATGATGGGTTTGTCGATGTCGACAGCGACCGGTACAAGCCGTTCCACCCGGAATACGACCGGCTCATGGCCGAGGACGACCAGTCGATGGCCTTGCGCACGGGCGCCGCCGGACGCCGGTGGGCGCAGATGATGCATGACCACATCCGCGAGCACAGGTTCAACGCCGTCGTCCAGTCGACGGCGGGCAATCCCGCGTCGGTGGTCGAGGACATGCGCCGCTACCACGCTGCCGGCTACCGGATCGCGGCCGCGTTCCTCGGCGTGCCCGAGGCGATGAGCCAGCAGGGAATCCTCAAGCGCTACTACGACCAGGTCCAGGATCGCGGCAGTGGCCGGCTCACCGTTCCGGAGAACGCGCGCCGCTCCTATGTGGGCGTGCCGGCGCTGGCTGACCGGATCGATGCTGACCGGATCGTCGGGGAGGTTGCGGTGTTCCGCCGCGGTGAAGGTGAGCCGGGGTACCACAACCAGCTCGACCCGAATGGAGAGTGGGAACGGCCGCCACGGCTACGAGCGGCGATCGAGGTCGAACGCAACCGGCCCTGGACAGCTCACGAGACCACGGACTTCCTCACTGTTCAGGCCCAGCTGCAAACCCCTCTCCGCCCAGCCACGCTGCAAGCCCATCTCGGCCCAGGATGGAGCATGAAGGTCGCAGAGATAGGCGGCTGGCTCAACCACTGATGCACCCCGATCCCGCCATGAAGTCGCGGCCGTCAGCTTTCTCCGTGGCGTTCCCGGCAGAGATCACGCCAGGGCCCGACCGGGGCCAGCTCTGTGAACGAAACGTCCGGTGACGGACCTGAAGCCCGCTGGAGCGACGATGGCCGTTGAGGAACGTTGGGACGACGGAAGTGTTCTGTCGGGGGTTTCGAGGCGGGTATGGGAATCCTCTGATGCGGTCTCTTACGAAGTTGCCGTCGAGACCGTTGGACGGCTGATCTCCTGGTACAGCGAGAAAATCGTGCGGGAGCGCCAAAAGCCCCGCCCCGACGCGACAAAAATCGACCGGTGGAAGCTGGCCCAGAACGCCTGCGTACAAGACCAGACGACACTTCTCGCGACCGACCACGAAGCAATCGTCCGTGTCACCACGGACTACGCGGAACGACTTCGGGAACTGACTACGGGGCGAGGATGAACCAGTTTGAAGAGACCCTCGACCCTGACGTCCACGAATTCATCTTCCGAGAAATGATCGTGCCGCAGCGGCTCGCACGAGCGACACCTCAGACCAAGCCGGTAGTGGTGTACCTGATGGCACAACCAGGCGCCGGCAAGACGACCACCGCCAGCATCCTCAAGCACGCGCTCGACCAGCGAGGAGGCGCGACACACTTCTGCAGCGACTACTACAAGGCATACCATCCCACGTACCTCCGCCTTCTGGAGGAAGATCCTCGCACGGCAGGCGCTCGGATCCGTCGGGACTACGAGCACTGGCAGACGATGGGGCACCAGTACGTGCGGGAGGAAAGCGCCGACGCGCTCGTGGAGATGGCCCCATCCAGCGAAGAACGTTCCGTTCGGCAGCCGAACCGTTCGCCGACGCCGGATATCGGGTGCACGTCGTCATCCTGGCCGTCCCCGAAGCGGTCAGCCGGCAGGGCACGGCTGAACGCTACGTCCGGCAGCAGCAGGCGAACGGCCGCGGGAGATTCTCGACCCCGGAGGGTCACGACCGTTGCTACCAGGCCGTGGCCGATATCGCCCAAGGTATCGACAGGGGATCGCTCGTCCACGCAGTGTGGGTCATACGCCGGGGCGAGCATCCGCTCTACCACAACGTCCGCGATTCGGCGGGAGTGTGGCGCGGGAAGCCGGGATGTCACGCAGCACTACAAGACGAGCGAAACCGTCCATGGGATCCTGCCGAGGCCCGCCGTTTCATCGCCACTAACCAGCGTCTCGTCGCCGTCGCACCGGAGATCGGACCCGAGCTCGAACAAATCAAGGCCCTCGCGGCAACCCTGTGGAGCCAGGTTGAGTGAGGCGGGTGCGCAGCCGGTCGAGGTCGGGACCAGGCTGTGGATGAGGGGTGGTCTGTCCCAGGCGGCTGCGTAGGTCAGTGAGGCGGGCGGTCCGGGTGGCGCTGGCCTGTAGGGCGGTGAGCCTGCTGCGGTTGTGTGGATGACGTGGTCCGTGCCGAGTACACGCGGCTGCGGGCCGCCGCGATCGGGATGCTCGACGCGATGCCGGACGTGGAGAATCCGTCGGCGCGGGTCGATGCCGCGCTCCGGAATTTGCGTGCCGTGTTGAGTGGTGACACGCTGCGGCCGTCCGACACGGAGCGCGAAGCGCTTGATCCGTTCGAGCATTCGCTCGCGGCGAGGCTATATGGAGCCGGAATGAAATAACTTGCATTTTTTGATCCTCTCGCAGGCATGTGACCTGCGAAGATGCTACTCGACGGGCATTTGTTATTTCATTACGGCTCCTTAGTGGTCGGCGCTGACTGCGGCTCCGGCTCCGCCGGTGAGATCGGAAAACAATGAAAGTGAGTACCTAAACGGCTGCTATCACAGCCGTTTGTTCCCTCAGTTTGCGATAGGGATC